>JBDUCW010000127.1:0-13922 GCA_040003235.1 Ferruginibacter sp.
ACGACCCTTCAAGTTAAAAGGAAAATGTTTATTATAAAATGAGTAAACCTTTAAAAAAGAAAGTAACTGCTGAAACAAGTGGCATTAAGTCTAATGCCAAATCAAAGTCGGCGATTAGCCCAACTGGTACAGACACTTCGACTTCAACAAAGAAAGTTAATGTGCCAGTAATCTTAACTTCTTATGACATTTTCACCAAATGCATTAAGAGAGCAAAAAATCTTGTCAACTTTCATAAAGAAAGTAAAGACGAGACAGGAATGGAAGAGCATTATTGTGATGCATATCGAGCAGCTATCGTCTTATCAATTTCAGCCCTTGATGCTTTTATTAGAACCTTAGTAATAGAAAAAATAAAAAACACCTTATTACAATCTGGGCAACAATTGAGCGGCAGTTTAAAAGACTACTTAAAAAACCTTCTTAACCAAGACAAATTATTGGATGCAGCAAGAAATTACAATTTATTAGAAGTTGTTGAAAAAGCACTAAGAGAAGATTTTGAAAAAAAATCCTTTCAAGGAGAATGGAAAATAACATATTATATGGAGCTTGCTGGACATCCAGAAATTATTAAGCAAGTTTCAATAAAAGCCGAATTGAATGAAACGACCTTAACAACAAAATTGAATAAATTTACCAAACGTAGACATACAATTGCACATAGTGGAGATTATGAGTTAAATCAAACCATTCAAAAGGAAAATGAGATAGATAAACAATATGCTACTGATTGTATAGATATAGTTTCAAAATTTGCAAAAAACTTAAACGACATTTGTGAGACAAAATGAAAAAAGCATTTATAGTAACATACGACCTTAGCAATCCTGGTAGAAATTACGAAAATTTATTAAAAAGGATTAAAGCATACAACCATTGGGCAAGACTTGGTGGTTCTTCATATATCATTATGGTAACACCAACCACAACCACTGCACAAGTTCGAGATTATTTAGTTCAAGCATTGGAGTTAAATGATAAATTATATGTTAGCCTTCTTGGTAATGACGCTGCTTGGCACGGACTTGCAGCTGACGTTTCGAATTGGATAAAGCAAAATCAGAAATGACCAATAACAAAAACACTTATAATTGCAGAAACACAAGCAGCTAACATTGCATTTGCGCAATCGGGGCTTGACGAGGAAACTTCTGCTTCATTTCTTTATTGTGCTTCAGTTTTGGTGCGACAACAATCTGAAATAAATTTCCGTAGCCTCATGTTC
The DNA here is from genome assembly GCA_040003235.1 of Ferruginibacter sp. Taxonomy (GTDB): domain Bacteria; phylum Bacteroidota; class Bacteroidia; order Chitinophagales; family Chitinophagaceae; genus Ferruginibacter. Next base: position 1,229 of record JBDUCW010000127.1, read on the forward strand.
ATATTTTTAATCAGCATCTGCAACCGGGCTGACGCAATTCTAATTCCCCGCCTGACGCAAATGCATTTCGTTAGCTGCCATGCATTATTGGCATCTGTTTATTATAAAAGCTTAAAAAATGACAATAAAACGAACTTTCTTCCAAATAATTTTTAGCACATTCATTGTATTTTGTACTCAAGGACAGATTTTAAAACCTGGTTGCCCTAAATTTTATAGACATTCATACGAATTATATTCTGATTCCTGTAATAGTCTGATAAAGAGAGTTGGATATAATACTTTTAAGAATGAAGTTTCGATAATACTTAATAATGGTAGCAAGACATTTATTTCGTCGGATTCTGTTTGGGGTTTTAGAAGAAGAAATGAACTCCCTGTAAGAGTATATAATCAATATAATTATGAGTTGGATTATATCTTTCCAATTTTTATTTATTCTAAGCATTACTACAAGGGAACAAATTATTATTTCAGTAAAACATTAGATAGCCCAATATTTTCTTTTTCCGAGAAAAACCTTAGAAAACAACTAGATTTCATGGATAATCAAAAAATAATTTCTGAGAAGAAGTTGAAGAGATTAATCAGGTAAATGCACGGCAGCTAACATTGCATTTGCGCAATCGGGACTAGACGAGTGAACTTCAGCTTCATCGCTTTGTTGTTCTTCAGTTTTCGTGCGACAACGTTCTGAAAATAATTTCCGTAGTTTCATGTTCATATTTTAAATCAGCATCTGCAACCAGGCTGACGGAATATTATTTTCCCGCTTGCGCAAATGCATTTCGTTGGCATCATGCTTTTGAAACTCTTAAACTATTAGTCTTCTGGAGTAATTTCTTGAATGGGACTACCATCTTCATTTGTATCCTTCTCTAACAAAGTTTCTTTGTTAGTAATCTGGGCTTTCACCTCATCATCTTCAACAATTTGTTTAATCGGGCTGTCATCTTCGTTTGTATCTTTCTCAAGCAAAGTTTCTTTGTTGACAATCTCGGCTTTCACCTCATCTTCCTCAACAATTTGCTTAATCGGACTGCCATCTTCGTTTGTATCTTTTTCAAGCAAAGTTTCTTTGTTGACAATCTCGGCCTTTACCTCATCGTCTTCAACAATCTGTTTAATCGGGCTGCCATCTTCATTTGTGTCTTTTTCAAGCAGGGTTTCCTTGTTAACTACTTCAGCTTGGACTTCTCCGTCAACGACTATTTCCTTAATAGGACTTCCATCTTCATTTGTGTCCTTCTCAAGTAAAGTTTCCTTATTTCTGATTTTAATATCTTTTTCGTCAGCCATATTTCTGTATTTTATTGTATAAGGGTAAGTTAAATAAAATAATTAGATTTTTGTAAAATCTTTAACCCGCTCTAATCTACGTGTCACACGAACGCCAAACATTGCATTTGCGCAATGGGGGCTTGACGAGTAAACCTCAACTTCATCGTTTTTACTGTACCTCAGTTTTCATGCGACAACATTCTGAAAATAATTTCCGTAGCTTCATGTTTAAAATTTCTAATCAGCATCTACAAGCCGGCTGACCGAATACAATTTCCCGCCTGACGCAAATGCATTTTGTTAGGCGCAAGCTAATTTCAACAATTGTGATGGTTTTATTATTTTAGGTTTTATTAAATAAAGAGGTGATCACTGATAAAGCCATTCCAACGCGAGGAATGTTCACTATCCATAATTATGACTACAATTTTTTAACTTTAGATTGTGGTTTAAATTTATGACATTAGTATTCAAATTTTACACAGATAATCATTCTATCGTTTAAAACCTGAAAAATGAAAAAGCAAATCCTTTTATCTATTTTTATTTTGGGGTACCAATTTGCATTTTCGCAGCGACTAGATTGGATCAACATAGAAGCAATGGGAGATTCTATTAAAATGTTGGTAGCAGAATCTAAGGCAGGAGGATTTGAAGCAAGACGTGGAAAACCAATAGGGGACGGCGACCCAGGTGAACACCGGTATGAAGTTAAAAACCCTATCAAATGTTTTAATACTAAAATTCAGTATATATCTGTTATAGATAGTAAAGAATATTATGTATTTACAATTAAGGGGGAAACTAACGAAGATGCATATTTGGCTAGCAGGCAATTCTTTTCGGACGAAGGCAAAGAGTATAACTGGAAGTGGAAACCGGGCTATTTGATTTTAGCGACAAACTCCAGCAATTCACTGCCTGAAAATAGCGAATGGTACGGTCACTCTAATTTTTTTAGGGACGGACCTAATGGGCAATTGGTTCTATGGCACAGATATAAGAGGCATCCCCAATCTTTAAGTACTATTTTAATAGGGAGCTTCGTTGATTATGGAATCTTAAAGGATGAATTGTTAGCAAAAGAGGTAATAGCAAAAAAGGCAAAGTTTGTTGCTGATTTTAAACCAAGCGGTGATGTAGGGTTAGATTCAATAAAAATCAATTATTTGAATTTTTTTGACCGAAATACTGATGAATTCCGGATGAGATTGGAAATAGAAAAAATTTGCTCAAACAGCAATACATATTATAACGGTACAGTTGGAAATAGATATCCTGCACAGGAAGGAAGGGATTTATTTTACAGGCATGATTGTGCTACCAATTTTGGATATTTTCCTAAACCTCCTGATGGCAATGAAATATTTTATGCACCAAAATGGTTGGATGCAGATGCTTCATTTTTTGTAAACGATACTACGGGACATGGTACGATGCTTTATTTATTTTTAAATAAAAATAATGAACGTCTTAGTACAGTATTAAAAGCTTTAAGAATTTTAATGAGTCGTGACGACGTATATGCCTTCGGCAGCGGTAATAATAAATTTTACATGTGTGATAGAAAAGGCGACGCTACTTTTAGATTCAGATTTGATACTGCCGCCACTGCTGGTTATCAGGGGCTTACTGTTGTTTTTGAGCAATGGTGGGATTTAGCTAAAAGGATAGCCAATGCTAAATATGACCGGGAAAGAAATGAATCAATGCAACGCTTTCTAAATGAAAACAAAAATTACAACTCTTCTGCGCCTTTGCAACCAAGAACTTGTTTTTGCTGCCATGGGCTTGGAAAGGTGGACCAATTAACCGATAAGACCTATCAAAAGTTGGACGCTTATGGGAATGTTATAGGTACAACTAGTTATCGCCAGATGACCTGTAGTTGTTGCAAAGGCACGGGGTATCATTAAAGTTGTGCTTCAAGATTCGGGTTGGACACAGTAATATCTATTTAAGAAAATTTTACATTTTAAAACTGCATTAGTTTCATTGCAAAACTCCCAGTATTTCAGGTGCACCGCGGTGCCTGAAATAGCATTTGCGCAATCGGGGCTTGACGATAAAATTTCGGCTTCATCACTTTGCTGTACTTCAGTTTTAGTGTGTCAAAATGTGAGAATAATTTCAGGAGCTTCATGTTCAAAATTTCCAATCGTCATTTGCAACCTGGCTGACGTAATATTAATTCCCCGCCTGGCGCAAATGCATTTCGTTGGCTGCAATTTTATTTGGCACTCTTATGTAAAGAGTAGTTTTCAGCATCGTTCTGTCCCCGCACGTTATGGCCAAGTATAACTGACACCCTACAACCATTTAAAATCAGAAAAAATGAAAAATGTATTCAAAAAAGCCGGAGCTGCATTCTTTTTATTAATCAGCCTAGTCTTCCTTAACTGCAACTGCACCCACTTAAGCAAAGGGTCATCTACCCAACAAATAATTAAAGATTATTATGCGGCATATGAGAAAAAAGATTGGGGCGTGATGGAGCGCATTCTTGCTGACGGGTTTACTTTCACCAGCCCGGCCGGCGATGATCATATTAATCTAAAGCTATACAAGGAAAGGTGCTGGCCCAATGCTTATAAAACCAAAAAGTTTGACCTGGAAAAAATTATTATTGACGGAGATGATGCCGATGTAACATACAATGGCTGGACTATGGACGGCAAATTATTCCGGAACACTGAGCGTTTTAAATTTAAAGATGGAAAAATAATCGAAAATGAATGTTTCTTTGGGGCCGGTGTAAGTTTCCCTAATAACGCTAATACAGAAAAATAAAGTAGATAGTTATTGGCAAGCTTTACATATCCGCAAGCAGGGCTGGACCGGTAAACTTTTCGAGCGACAACAATCTGAAAATAATTTCCGTAGTTTCATGCCTGCCTGCCGGCAGGCAGGTTCATATTTTTAATCAGCATCTGCAACTGGGCTGACGGAATACAAATTCCCCGCCTGACACAAATGCATTTCGTTGGCTGCAAGGCGCATGCAACGTTTTTAAATTTGAAGTTGTCATTGAAAAAAAAGACTATGCGACTACTACTTTTTATTTTGGCTGCTTGTACAATTTGCCTTTCATGTAAAAAGGACAATGTGAAAGCAGGTGAAACTGTTGAAATTTATTTATTCAAGTCTTTCCAAACAGTGACAGGAAAATGTCAAATAGATGCCTCTGCATCTCTACTTCAGGACACAGCAGCAATAAAAAATCAAGATATTTTAGAGTATTCACAAACTAATTACCAATTCAAGTTGACCGACTCTTCCATCCAAAAAGTTAAAGCTTTTAGAGACTTTACACCCTTTGCGGTAACTGTTGACAAACAAGTTATTTATTACGGCTTTTTCAAACCAAGTATTTCCAGTTCTTCATGTGACAATTCAATTACTATGGATTTAGACTGGACTTCAGGCAACAAAATTTCATTAAAATTAGGGTATCCAGAACAACCACAAAGCGTGACGATTAACGATGAACGCAATAATGAGAAGTTAATTTTGACACTTAAAAGTCAAGGCAAACTTAGATAGAAACCCTGCAACAATATTGCATTGCGCAAGGTAAGCCTTGACCAGTATTCCTTCAACATTTTCACTAATCATCTTCAGTTCGGGCAGTCGATCTTTAAGGATCACGTACATTTTTTGGTTCAGAGTGCTTGCGCAGTGCGTCTAACTAAAATAATTCGTATTATAACAGCGAAAGAGTTATTCAGGTTTCATCCGGAAATAAAAACAGAAGTTGCGGTAGAGAATTTCGGACAAAGAGTACTATGCGAATACTGGAGGTGCACATAGGGGATGAAAATGAAATTCAGCAATATGTCAATTCGCAAGAAACAGAAAAATGATATAAGAAAGTACATGAGTAAATTAAAAGTATTTTAACTGTTTTTTTTCGCTTACTTCAATTTGCTAACAGATTGGAATTATAGATTTACTTTTTTAATTATAATTTAAAAACCTTAAAAGCAAATCATGAAAAAGTTTTTAGTATCAATTATGCTATCCAGCTTATTTATTCTTGGCGCCTGCGCACAAGATTTAAAAACAGCAGACGTGCCTCAAAACATTAAATCTGCATGTCTGAAAAAATTCCCAGAAACGGCTAAGGCTAAAGTTTCATGGGAAAAAGAAAAAGGAAATTACGAAGCCAACTGGGGAGGCAAATCTGGCGAAGACAATTCCGCGATGTTCACGCCAACTGGAAATTTTATTGAAATTGTAAAAGCAATCTCCGTAAGTCAATTACCCGCGATCGCTTTATCTTATGTCAAAGAGCATGAGAAAGGAGCAAAAATAAAAGAAGCAGGATTAGTTACCGATTCAAACGGAACTGTTACCTATGAAGCTGAAATAAAAGGAAAAGAATTAGTTTTTGATAAGGAGGGGAAATTCCTAAAAACTGAATAATTCATTTCGAGAAATATCACTGAAAGCCATCGCCAAATTAGGAGATGGCTTTTGTTTTGGTTATGCCTAACAATCTTTTAGTGATCAGTTTGACCCAATACTAATGGGCTTCTTCATGAAAAAAATTTCGTTAATAAGCAGCAACATCGGTGCAGGCGCAACAACAAATTTCCAAACAGACAGCAAAGCTCAATGTTAGCTGCCATTAACAAAACTTCCTACTAACTTGAAATCCAGTGATTCGAAAAAATGGAAAGCTTATCCTCTCATATTTATTAGAAGCTAAGCCAGATGCTGATATAATCCTCAAGTTGTCAACAGAATATAGTTATAATTTCATTTTCAAACTATAACCCTAATCTTCAAAAATAAATTAATGAACAAATATTTAATGGCAATTGCATCATCCAGTTTATTGATATTGGGCGCTTCTGCTCAAGTTTTAGAAACAGAAGACTCGAAACCATTAACCCCAAACCAATTTGAAATTGGAACTGGACTAGAATTCCAAACATCAAAAGAGGGAACTGAAACTGCTTTTCCTTTAGCAATCGAATATGGTCTATCTAAAAAGTTTACGCTTTTAGTAGAGCCTGTCGGTTTTACGAGTATTGTGGCAAAGAATGGACCTCATGCGAAAGGATTTGGAGATTTAGAACTTACTTTATTTTACCAAATTATTGAGGAGAGAAGAATATTACCATCTATTTCAATTTCTGCCGAAGTAAAAATTCCAACAGCAAAAAGCAGATTAATAGGAACTGGCAAGACTGATTACACACCTTTTTTAATAATAAGCAAAACAGCTGGCCGATTTTTTACAAGCATTAATCTTAGCTATACATTTCTCGGAAAACCGAAAGATATTGTTGCAAGCAATCTGTTTAATTATGCAATAGGAACTATTTTCACAGTTTCATCTAAAAGTATTCTGTTCGCAGAATTTTATGGAAATACTGCGGCAACCGATATCGCCGAAACAACCATACCAAATCCCAATAACAAGACTCCTGAAATTTCAGGGGGTGAAAATGTTGGGTCATTTGGTTATGGGTATCATCTTAAAAAAAATCTGCTTTTATCTCTTGGGGTCAACTTCGACAATAATAACGCTATTCTCTTTCATCCTGGGATAGAATGGAAATTTGGTGGGAAACAATAATTTAAGATTAAGTACTTTCAGGACGGCAGCTAACCTTGCATTTGCGCAAGCGGAGCTTATCTTCATCTCTTTATTATACTTTAGTTTTGGCGGCAACAATCTGAAAATAATTTCCGTAGCTTCATGCTTGCCTGACTGTAAGCAGGTTCATATTTTTAATCAGCATCGGCAATCAGGCTGTGAAATCCCGATAGCTATCGGAATATTTCGCCGCCTGACGCAAATGCATTTCGTTAGCGGTAATTTTAAACGGCGTTCTCTTTTTAAAAAAGATAAATGAAACTGGTAGAGAAATTATTTGACAAATCAACTTTTTTCTTCGAAAACTATTTGCGTGGAAAAGATGTCCTTCCAATTGTTAGAAGAATAGTCGACCCATTGTTGTCATTAACCATTTCATCAACCTTGTTTGAACGTTTTTATTTTAAATACAAATGGTTAGATATTAGTGATTATAAAGGGATTCTTGACTTTGTTGTTAAAGGAAGGTTTGTCGTCCCATTAACTCTATTTGTAATTGTTCATTTCGTAATTCGCTTTTTTACAAACCTTCTATTCAGTTTTTGCAATGACCGACTTTCTGATTATTTAAATAAATTATTATCCTCAAAAGAAAAAAATGCTAATCTCTACAATTATGCAAAACCATTTATAGACAATGCCGGCTTTCGACAAATGATTGCTATGATGAGTAAACAAAAAAGAGATGTAGAAGAAACATTCTATTTTGTTTTCAAAATACTAATTACTTCGGTTTTTTATTTCATCGTATTACCGAAGTATGGAATATTGTTATTTCTAATCATGATGTTACTTCTGTTTGTAATGCTTATTGCAGCCTGGTTTTGCTATTTATTATTTGATTTTTTGCCAAGAACCATTACCAAACTAAAAAAGGATGCTGAACAGCACATGCTGACAAATGATAATTCTTCTAGCGAATAACTGAGCTATCAATGTTTACGTATCTTAAAAACTTTCGCCAACATTGTATGCCCAAGCGGGGGCTTGACGGGTAAGTTTCAACTTCATCGCTCTATTATACTTTAATTTTCATGCGACAAAAATCTGAAAAAAATTTCCGTAGCTTCATGTCCATATTTTAAATCAGCATCTGCAACAGGGCTGCCGTAATACTATTTCGCCTGATGCAAATGCATTTCGTTCGCTGCAATGCAATTAGCAGTCAGATAATTCAACGAAATTAAGATTATTGAAAACAACTAATGTCAATTCAGCATAAATTATTAATATTACTAAATAGCTTATTCAGGAATCTTCTACGAAGAAAGATAAAGCCGTTGAACAGCGAACCTAAAAATCCATTTGATATTTTACTGAAACAATTCAATGAAGACATCCTCAAAATGGAAGCCGCAATTGAAAGATGTAGATTAAAATATGGTGAAGAAAAATTGGGCATATTTGGACAAGGTTTTATGTTTTTCAGAATTAACTTTAAAGATATCATTTTGACAAATAGGCAACTAGATAATTCCATCGACCCTGATGAAAAGAATTTAATTGCGCGTACTCTGACTTTGCATTTTTACGAACTTCTCGATGATACTAAAGCATTTTTAGGTTTAAGGTTGCGTGAGGAATTAAAGAGGTTGCCCGATTCGCAATTTAATCTAAAGGAATTATCCAAGTTAAAAGGGTATTATCAGGCTATAAAAAATGCTTCATTTCAGTCTTTTGCTGATGTAAGGCATAATGCAATGGGACACAAAGATCAAGACGCAATTAAATTAAACCGTATAATCAAGAACTTAAATATGGATGAACTAAAAAACAATACCATACTAATTTGGCTGCTACTTTGCTTAATTCTGAAATTCCAAAGTAATGTCATGGATTCCATTGGAAATTTGCATGAGGAAAGTCAGACTTCCGACGAAATCAAAACTGATAATGCGGGCAACAAAAAAAAGTCAATTGACTTTGAGTTTAACAGATTAATGTTTGTGATAAAAGACATACCAGTAGATATTGCAGACCTATTAGCATCTTTCTCATCTCAAGAAATTCAAGATTTGCTTAATTCAACAAAAGATCAACAAATTAAGTTTTTGGAGAGCGAATATTTAAAACGGTATAAAACATAAATGGCGAATCGCGGCTCACTAGGCCGGCTACGCCTCATTCCGGGCAAGTGCGCCGGAAGGCTTTACTTCTTTTGACTGAAGGCTCTTTTACCGATTTTCCATAATTGTCAATTCGTATCTTATTTACTCAAACTTTGAATTATTTTGTGTTCTCGTAAACCAATATTTCTTTTTTCTGTTTTTATCTTTATTTCTTCCTTTTTCAATTTCTTTGGTACTCCACGGAGAACTATGTACGATTTCATTTTTTACAATCCAGTAATGTGATTTGCAATCAAAGTACCAGTTTCCTATAGACGGACTTAAAGAGACAGTTTTCCCGTCAAAAGTAATTTGCCAATCTGTAGGCGTAATAGGAGTTACTACCTCATTCCCACAGCCGCAAATACATTTGTGAGAGGCTGTTTTATATTTTATTGAAATATATAAAATCCCTTCTTCTATTATTTCTGGAATAGTATCCTGAAATTTATGTTGTAAAGTCTTCATTCAATAATTTATTGGTATTGATAAAGTATAAAGAATTATTTTCCTGTTTTAAATCCTGGTAAAAACCTATCTTTTTTTTCCATTTAATTACTGCCAATACAGCGTTCAAACAATTTAAGTCAGCGATTTGAATATTTGTTGCATACTCATTTTCTTCTTGGTCTATCTCGCCGATCCTGTTTTTTAGATGATCAGATTTTACTGCAGATCCATATGTTACACGAACTGTCCCGATCAAAGAATCGTTCACTACATTCACCCCAAGGCCAACATCTATAAAATCCACGTTAAACTTAAGCAGTTCAGTGCTGATCATAGTTCTCGAAGAATTATTATCAATACAAGAGAAAACAAAATCATACTGCGAGAAAGCAACGATATTCTCTGCTGTTACAAAAGTAGCATGTGGCACAATCCCTTTGTGCATCTGGGAATAAATGTCTGTGTAATAAGTAACTTTTTTAAGCTCGTTGGATTCGCCGAATGCTGCGCTTGCCGTAGCGCCGGGCGCCCTGAAAGCATTGTTTAATTCAAAGTTATCTTGATCATAAAGATGTATCTCCTGTACAGGAGTTTTGGCAACTAGGTCTAAAATATAGGAGCCTGTACCACCAAGACCGATGATGGCAATTTTTAAACCTTCGAATTTTTGGTTTAATGTACTTATTTTGGCCTTGGCTGAATTGGTATCAGGGTATTGGAAAACAGTTGGATTTTCTTTAATTAGAAGTTTTTTGCCTGGTTTTGACGTTACCGTTGGGTCGACAGCTTGTGCCTGCGAGGAAAGAATTTCACTATAGGTTCTTATTTTTTCATAATAATCTTTATACTTCCCACTTGAAGGCTTACTGGAAAAAAAATGATTTACAAGTATGGTCGAGGTTAGTTGCTGAGTAGCAGAATTATTAATGATGGCATTCAGCGGTTGCCCTTCACTGTTATAAGGGGTTTCACCTTTAAAATAAGCTGTATGGTCAGGTGGTACACCAGCGAGGTTTGGGCTCGCTAAATTTAAGACGCATATAATGACACCATAACGAATCTGCTTTGTTGCATTCAAGTATGGAATATGGTGGACTAATAAGAATCCACCATCTATTTCCAGTTGATATCCTTCTTCATTAAGTTTATTCAGGTCAGGGCTATGACTTATCTGTAGCGGTTCCATGAAAGATCATTTTATTTTTAACAAATACTATTGCATCTTTTGTCATCGATCCTTCCGGATTTTGTTTCGGGCCATCTTCGTATCCTACTGTATAGACCATTGTGGGGGTGTTATTGTAGGTCCCGAATGCCAGGGTTATTATCTCAGCAAAACTGATCTGTTTTTTGTCCCAAGGCTTTTCTTTTCCATTGACAATAATGGTTATCTCAAGTCTTTTGGAGATAAAGTGTTCAATGCCCGGTCTGGCAAGATCTATCCATTCGCCGTCTTCGACAGGTTCGTCTTCGTAGCCTCCGTTAACAAAGAGAAAAATATCATAGTTATCCGGAACAGCACCTTCCCTGCGGATTTGTGCACCTTTAATAAACTGTTTAAAGGATTCGAAATGTCTGCCGTCAATGGTGTACTTCAATGCTTTCTTCTCAAAGAACTGTTCAATTCCGGGGCGCGCCAGATCTACCCGGTCTTCATTTTTAATAAGTTCATCTTTCCAAGGATCACTGATAGCTAAGTAAAGTTCTGCCTCCGGAGCAATTCCCCCCAGTTGTTTGATCTCACGGCCATTGATAAACTGGTCATGCCATTTAAATTGTTTGCCATCTATTATGAGGTAGAGATCTTTTCCCCCTCCTTTGCGGTCGTGTTGTGATTGATTTTCAGACATATACTTTATTTTTTAGATTTATAAATAGATCCTCTCGTCCCTTATAATATGATTGGAGGTTACAAAACCTGAAAGAATCTTTTTTATAAGAATTTAAATTATTTTTAATTCTGTTGTAACCTAAATGCATAATAATATTATATAGAAGTAAAATGAATTATACTGAAATATTAGATTTACTAACCAAAAAGGATAAAACTGGCCTTGAAGCCCTCTACGCTTCTTATGGACAGAAGTTTTATACATATGGAGTAAAAAAATGGTTTTTGAACGAAGATGACGCATGGGACGTGGTTTACAAGACTCTGGAAACTTTAGTGTTGAAACTTCCGGAATATGAATTTGAATCGCAGTCCCATTTTGATAACCTTATTTTTAAGATTTTTGTCAATTTTCTTAGGCAGACATTTAGAAAGAACAGGAAAAATCAACAAAACAAAGTTTATCTGGAGGATCTTGAAAATAATCCCGATGAAGAAACTGATGAAGAAGAGTTAGGTGAAACAATGGAGACCCAGCTTGACCGGCAGTCATTTGAGCAGTTTTATTCTTCAGGCAAAATTGAGAACCCAAAGCTTTTACAATTGAAAGAAGTTTTGGCAGACATGAATTCAACGGACAGGGATATATTGTTGCTGAGGGCTCAAAATTATTCTTATGAAGAAATATCTGGAATGCTCAAAATTGAAAACAATCAGTTAAAAGTTAAACACCACAGGCTCAGAAAAAAATTATTGGAACTTCTAAATTATAAAATCGCATAGTATGTCAGTAAACAATAAAATAAATGCATTAGACGAAGCCTTAAAAATATTATGGCTTGAAAGTATTCCAAAAGTTGGCGAAAAGGAGTGTGCTAAAGAAGTAGAATTGATTTTGGCAGAAGGTATTGATATCAATATGGATGCTGAAAAACAAAAGCAGCTGATCAATAAATTATTTGGCACCATATCCGGAGTATCTCTTGGTGAATTGATTAGCCAGGCTATTGTTGCTCAGAATATAGAGGTGTCAAATCTTGCAGTTGAAACCGGTTTGACATTAAATTCTATAGCAGATTTAAAACAGGATGCAGTTTTTCCAAATAATATCCCTGTTTTATTACTCGATAGATTTTTCCAGCGGCTTCATATTTCAATTGAATCGGTGAAAGACTCCATCTGGAAGACTTTTGAGATATTGCAGCGAAAAGAAATAGTGGATAATTCTCCGGGACTTATATTCGCCCGTAAAGGCCGGGGCGGCATGCTGGAAAATCTTATAAATAAAAAAATGAGCGGCCGTGAGCTATATGAAAATAAAGAGGCGCTGGAAAAATACCTTGTGAAATTAGAAGAGCTCATGAATAAAAATAAAAATAATGGCAGCTAAAATTTTTAACCTGAATATGATTGGGT
>JBDUCW010000233.1:0-4093 GCA_040003235.1 Ferruginibacter sp.
AAACATTGCATTCATTCCAAAACCCACACTGGAGGAATATTTTGAAAGCGACGGTGAAGCCCGTAATTTTGCGGCTTCTTTGATAAGAATGTAAATGTGACCGGGTTGGTCAGCAGGTCTTAAAAAAAATATTAATCTTACAAATCACCCTTTAGGGATATACATCAATATGTCATTATTAGCTATCGAGTGGGGCATGGTAGGTTCAAAAGCTGCCCAGTTGTTATTGTCACTTTCCATCCTGGTGATATTGCACGAATTCGGACATTATATTACTGCCAAATGGTTCAAATGCCGCGTAGATAAATTTTATCTTTTTTTCGACCCATGGTTTTCCATCGTAAAAAAGAAAGTAGGGGATACGGTCTACGGTATTGGTTGGTTGCCACTGGGGGGCTATGTAAAAATCGCAGGCATGATTGATGAAAGCATGGACAAGGACGCCATGAAATTACCACCACAACCCTGGGAGTTCCGCAGTAAGCCGGCCTGGCAGCGGCTCATCATCATGTTAGGTGGTGTTACTGTAAATATTCTGCTGGCTTTTTTTATTTACGCAATGGTTTTGTTTGTATGGGGCGAAAAGAAAATAGTGAACAACTCTTTTAAGAACGGGATCTATTGTGCCGACAGTCTGCTGTACGATCTGAAATTCAAAGACGGGGATAAGATACTTGCTGTTAACGGGAAACCTATAAAATATTTTGACGACGTTACCGGGCGGCTCATCGTGGCAGATGATGTTACCATTGAACGGGATGGAGTGCAACAGGATTTAAAAATGCCGAAGGACCTGATCGGGCAACTGGTAGAAAAAAAGAAAAAAGGCGTTGGCTTCATTGAGTTCAGAAGAGAAGCTATTGTTGGCGATATATCCAAAAAAGATTTTGATACATCCAACGCAAAGAAGGCCGGCATACAAAAATACGATCGCATCACGCGGGTAGATAGCACGCCCATTCATTTCATAGACGAAATGAGTCACCTGGTGGAAAGAAAAAAGAATGACAGCATTTCAGTCGAGCTTGTAAGAAACGGCGAAACAAAACAAATGCGGGTAAAAGTAGACAGTCTGGGAAAGATCGGCCTGCCATGGGTGAGTGATCCCGAAGAACTCGACTCTGTATTTCATGCAGTGAAAGTAGAATCAAAGACATATTCTTTCTTCGCATCATTTCCTGCTGGTGTAAAAAAAACAGGAGAGAAATTAGGCGGGTACATCGATCAGTTCAAGAAGATCGTTACGCCAAGTACCGGCGGTATCAAAGGCGTTGGTGGGTTTAAAGCCATCGGTTCCATTTTTCCTGTGCCCTGGGATTGGGAAAGTTTCTGGAATATTACTGCGTTCCTTTCCATCATACTTGCATTCATGAACCTCTTGCCCATACCGGCACTCGATGGCGGTCATGTTTTATTTACACTCGGCGAAATGATCACCGGCCGCAAGCCCAATGAAAAATTCCTTGAATATGCACAGATCGTAGGAATGGTGCTGCTGCTGGCTTTGATGCTGTATGCAAATGGAAATGATTGGTTTGGTTGGGGGAAGAATAAATAAGTTTTAAGTTATAAGTTTTACGTTATAAGTTTAAAGAAGTTGTCAAGCAACTTCTTTTTTTTATAGAATAAACATCGCAGCAGGTGAATATAATAAAACAGAATACTGAAATTATAAAAGAGCCAAACTTAAAACCTACAGCTTAAAACTTATAACTCGATCCCAATCTTCTTCATCAATATCGATGCATTCAGACTTGTGCAAACGCCTGGTTTAAGTTCGTAATCAAAATACAATTCGTCATTGCTTACCTGAACATCAAAATGAAAATTTAAAATATTGGCAGGATAATTTTCTTTCAGTTTGGCAAGTTCCACATCATGTGTGGCAATGATGGCCGCAGCTTTATGTTTTATCAATTGTTTAATAAGCGCCACAGAACCCGTATGCCTGTCTAAAGAGTTGGTGCCTCTTAATATTTCATCCAGTAAAATAAAAACTTTTGCTCCGCGGTTAACATGATCGATCACCGTTTTCAGTTTTTTCAGTTCTGCATAAAAGGTAGAAGTACTTTCTTCCAGATTATCTGCAATGCGCATGCTGCTGATGATCTGTACAGGCGAGAGGGAAAAGCTTTCGGCACATACCGGTGCTCCTGCCATTGCAAGCACCGTATTGATACCGATACTTCTTAAGTACGTGCTTTTGCCCGCCATATTACTGCCGGTGACGAGCATCAGCTCTGCTTTATGATGAATGCTGATTGAATTGTCAACGCGTTTATTTTTATTGATCAGCGGGTGGCCGATATTTTCTCCTTCCATAAAAAAATGTTCCTCCTTCAGCACCGGATAACAATATTCAGGGTGATTGAAGGCAAGTGTTGAAAAACTATTCAATGCTTCAAATTGACCGAGTGCTTCAAACCAGCTTGTTACATTCTTATGATTGCGCTGTTTCCATTTTTCGAGTTTCAAAACCTGCTGCAGATCCCATTGTAATAAAATAGTGAGTGGTACAAACACCACCGGGTTATACCGCAGATCAAAACGTTCCAGTATTTTTTTTAATTTTTTCAGTTCAGCGGATGCTTTTCCATTGTTCTGCCGGAAACCGGATTGCAACTGCAGCAACAACTCCGATTGAAATGAAATGCCTTCGATCAGGTGAATACTTTCATATAAGATATCCATTTCATCAACGATCTTCGATAACTGCTCATGGACCGGTGCCACTTTTTTTGCAACCATATACGCCATTGCTGCCGACAGCAATAAAACAATATTTCTTACCTGGTGAGGAATCACATCAAAAATGTTCAAGATCACCACGCCAAGGATTACTAACGGTATCAGGTATCTTAACCATGACCAGCTTTTGAATGAACTGAAATGATCGGGTTCATTCAGCCATTGATCAAGACGGTTGGCCGTGGCCTGCTTAATTTTCTTTTCTCTGCCGAAAGCGAGCAAAGCCTGCCGCCATTCTGTTTTCTGGGTAAGTTCTTTTACAGCAGTCTGCCGTTGCAAAATCATTTCAGGGCTTGCCGGTTGCAGCAGCCAGCCAGCCAATACAGCGCCGCCCATTTCACTGCCGGTTCTGTTGATGTACTGGAACAAAGAAGCTCTTCCGAAAATGTCAAGATCGTTTGCATACAAATGTTCTTTGGGAAGAAATTCCAGTCCGTCTTCAAAATGAAAATAATTATGCGCCAGCGCTTTTACTTCATCGTTAGTAATATTGATGAGTTGATAAGTATGCCGGATCACGGCTTTATTGTTCAGATCGGCAAACAGTAATCTCGTAAATACAATGAGCAGAATAACAGATGGGATAGTTACATACAACCAGCCATAAGACCACAGAAAATAGATCACTCCGCCGATAGCCGCTACAGATGCGAACCGCAGCCAGCCCAGTAAACTTTTCTTCCTGAGTAAAATATTAAGCTGCTGCTGTAAGGCTTCCAGTCTTTGCGGATAATAATTTTCAGGCTGCATGTATCAATTTTGTGCGCATTATGCAAATTTACAGCCAGAGAGAGGAATAATCGGGAATTAAGAATTAAGAGTTAAGAATTAAGAGTTATGAGTTGTTATAAAGCAAAACTGGATAGAAAAAAGAACGTGATGAGCCTTCCCGCGAACATCAATCAAAGACCAGGCAAGTAAGCCATCAACTTTTATAAATTATTCAGGCATGAAGCTGACATGAATTAAGAAAGCTGTCACGACCTAAAAAAATTATCAATTTTCAATTATCAACTATCAATTAAAAAAAAGCCCTGCAAATAATTACAGAGCTTTAAAAAAGTGGAGCCGCAGGGAATCGAACCCTGGTCCAAACATATCCGCCGTAAGCTTTCTACATGTTTAGCTGCGCATTAATTGTCGGGAAAAGGCAGGAGCACAGCACACCAATCTTTTCCTTAGATGAATGGTCTTAAGTAACAGTCACACCATTCCGTTACAGCAACCCGTTTTTATTTTAAGTCGGCGGGAGAACTCGGTAACAGGTCAACCTGTTCTGCGGCCCTAATGGATGCTAATCTATCGATTAAGCAGCCATGGCATACTGAGTATTGCCATTTGAGTT
>JBDUCW010000032.1:0-41529 GCA_040003235.1 Ferruginibacter sp.
GTTTTTAAAAAAAATAATTATATCCTGGATCCGCATGGAGCAGTTGGATACAATGCATTGCAAAAAATAAAAACGCCGGGTGAAGCAGGAATATTTCTGGAAACAGCATCGCCCGCAAAATTCCGGGAAAGTGTGGAACCGGTGATCGGGCAACAGATTCCTTTACCTGCTTCACTTGAAAAATTTGAAGACCGTGAAGTAAAGTCGGTTAAAATGGAAAATGATTATGAAGCGTTGAAAAACTTTCTTCGGGATAAATAATAATGGCTGAATTATTTTACGCAAAGCCGCAAAGGAAATACATAAGAATATCTTTGCGACTTTGCCACCTTGCGCCTTTGCGTAAAACCCCGCAGGTTGTTTCAAAAGTGAACAGTTCGCCAAAAATTATTATTGCGGCCTATTCAACACCTCGCTTCTTTCTTCTTCTTACCCAATTTGCCTGCTTTTACAACTTTATCAATGTATGTTACAGCATCTGGAACTTTGCAGGCTGTATCACCTACATTTATTTCTACCACACCGATTTTTTTTGCGACAGCTTTTGCCTTATCGCTCAGCGCTGCTATATAAGATCCGGCCGCAATAATAAAACCGTTCATGCAGGAGCGGACGCGGTTTTCAGCAGTATGAATCTCCTTTTCAATTCTTGTAAATAATTTTTCAATCTGTTTCTGGTCCAGTTGATCATCGGCAATTAAAGCCACCACGCTGGATAAAGTACTCCAACCCGAAGATGCAATACTTTCTTTTTTTGAATCGATCCATTCCAAACCAAGCTTCCAGCCATAAGCACTTTCAGCTGCGATCCATGGCACCGTACTTTCGCTGATCATTTTCCAGCCCGCAGTTTTTACCCAACGGTTCAGATCCTTCTCAGTCATTTTTTTTTCATCAGCGATCAGGCCTGCGAGATATTGTGCATCGCCATTGCTGGTATCAAACAATTCAAGCGACAGTTTATAATCTTTTTTTATTTTCTTCTGAATGACTTTAAGATCAGCAATATTTACTCCGAAGAACGGTTCTTTTGCTCCATGCTTCATCCAGATCTTTTTTGTTTGGGCAGTTCCCAGTTTTTCCAGTTGCTGCATAATTTCTGTTGTTGTCATTTGGGAAAAATTTCTAGCTGTTGGTGAATGATTGGTTAAAGGTTTAATGGTTTTAAGGTTTAAGGTTTAAGGTTTTTTAAAGACAGAATAGAATTTGATTTCACAGCTGCAGACTTAAATCTTATAAAAAAGAAAATATAATTCTAAATATTTTACCTGTTGTATTTTACTTATAACGTAAAACTTATTACTTACAACTTTTCTTATTTCCAGTAGTTCTTCATTAATTCCACACTCCAGGCAGGCTGCTTTATTTCGCCCTGCGGAAGAAATTCTTTCATCACAGGTTTGATATCGAGTATCGGTGTACCATCAATCGCATCCAGGTATCTTACAATGATTTTGTTTTCTTTCCTTTCTATTAATTCAACGACCGTTAACCCAATGAAATTAGGGCGGTCTTTTTTTCGCTGCGCAAAAATTCCCATTTTTGGCCAATCGGTATTTCCACGTGGATGCCCGTTGAATATGGCTTTTGAAGGATCGGACTGGTTGAATGAAAAAATAATTTCGAGGTGCGAGAACATTTCAATTCCATCCAGTGCATTTGCAGGTATATGCGGCAACAATTCAATTTCAGTGATGATTGCGCCCCAGTAATCATCTGAAAGATCCTTTCTGATATTTCTTACAACAGCTACCGGCTGCATTACAATATCCATTCAGTTTTATTTTGATGATCTGAATAAACCAATCACAGAAACAAGGCACCAGGTTGCTTCGAGTATAACAAATGGCCAGTAATTGATCAGCCAGGAAGCATAACAGGCCAATGCTGCTCCAATAATATTCAATACAAAAAATAATTTCCCTTCCTTCGGGACCAATGCAAATACATTTGCAAAGTAGGCCAGCAGAATTAATCCTACGCCAATGGTGCCGATGATGTCGTTGAAATTCATGTTTATGGATATCTGACAGTCCCGGTCTGATATTTTATTTTGATTAGCGTCTTATTCATAATCGTCAGACGAATCTAATTAGTCGTCAGGCCACTTATTTGAAGTTACAAATGTTTTAAAATCCTCAGTGGCCAGACGAATTAAATCCGATAATATTCTTACCAAACGAATACCGTCAGACGATTATGAAAGCAATGGATAATATCTTTCTTCAAGAATTCTCAAATGATGTATCTCATGACCAACGATAGTGAATCCAATTGCCGCAACAGAAATTTCAGCAGAAGTTGTTGAACCCATCCGTTGCTGCACTTCATCATTAAAAGCTGCAAACATTTCTACAGTAGATTGGCGGACCGTTACCAATTCATTCATGAGCTCGGTCAGACTTCTGTGATTGGCTTCAGCCACTGCAGCATAATCATTTTCTTCGAAGCCCGGCAATTTGGTCGTATCCTTCCTTGCAAAACGAAGTGCCCGATAAGAAAAAATTCTTTCTGCATCGATGATATGCTGCAGGATATCTTTCACCGTCCACTTGCCCGGAGCATACACCTGGTCGCCCAATGCGATCCATTTATCGACCGGAAGATTTTTAAGATTGGCAAGACTTTTTTTCAATGCTTCATTCAATTCAATATCCTCTGTCTTGTTGATGTAGGTATCGAAATGTTTTGGAAGCGGGTTAATGTCTGAACGTTTCATTTTTATTTTTTATTACACGAATTAAAAATACAATTACATGGATTTTATTTTCCTCTTAAAACATCTGTTTTACTTATTACTTATTACTTATTACTTATTGCTTCCCCTGTTATATCCATTCGAGATCGGTTACTGTTTTATCCGTCATAATATCACCTGTATGTTTGGTGATCTTGGGTTCTATCAGCATGTTCAGCACTTCTTCGCCATTGCTTCTCGGCCGGTGCTCCACTCCTTTTGGTACGATCAACACTTCACCGGGTTTCACTTCTACAGTCTTATCCCTGAAATCCATGATCAGCGTGCCTTTGTAAACGATGAACATTTCATCTTCATCATCGTGCTTATGCCAAACGAATTCATCTTTCAGTTTCGCAAGTTTGATATAATTATCATTGAGCTCGCCGATAATATATGGATGCCAGTATTCTTTGACAGCAGAAAATTTTTCCATGATGTTGATCGGTTCCATATTGCTGTTTATACTCATTATTGAATGGCGTCTATTATTGGTTTACTCACCGGGTCAACGGTTGATTCAAAAAAATTGGTCAGATTACCATTTTCATCCACAATATACTTACAAAAATTCCAGGTAGGAGGCTGGTTATTCCAGCCGTTCTTTGTTGAATCCGTAAGCCATTGAAATATTTCGTTCTGTCCGGCTGATTTAATGACGATACTTTTTTTCATCAGCGGAAAACCAACACCATAATTTTTTTTACAAAAAGAAGCGATCTCTTCATCGGTTCCCTTTTCCTGTTGTTTAAAATCATTGGCAGGAAAACCGATCACCACTAATTTACCTGCGTATTTATCTTGTAATTTCTGCAGGCCTTCATACTGGTTGGTATAGCCACATTCTGATGCGGTGTTCACCAGCATGATCTTTTTTCCTTTCAGTTGGGAAACATCAAATGCAGTTCCGTCGATCAACGTATCCTTTAAAGAATAAAAGGAAACAGGCGCCTGCATTTTCTTTTCTGATGAAATCATTTTATTATTTTTTCCGGTCAGCTTAGCCCACCACATCCAGGCTGGATAAACTGCTTTTAAAACTTTCTGGCGGTAAGACATATGTATTGAATTTCTATTGACAATTTCCACATAAGTAAAAAAAGTAATGAGCAATATTAATAAAATGATCGATGCTTTCTTGATTTTTCTCATACAAAATTTGTTTTGCCACGGATTGCACGGATGTACACGATAAAAACAAATACTTCTACATCCAGCATCCTTTTACTTATAACCTACAACTTAAAACTTACTACTTAATGATCCACTTAAACAATTTCAGTTTTCCTTTGAAAGGCGGATATTTTATAGAAGGGTCAAACCAGGTTGGTGTTTTCATAATTGCTTTGCGGTGTGTGAATACATCAAAGCTGTTCTTTCCATGATAAGCACCCAATCCACTGTTACCGATGCCACCAAAAGGAAGATGATGATTTGTTAAATGCCAGCTGCTGTTATTGATACAGCCGCCGCCGAATGCCAGGGCTTCCGTCCATTCCTGTTGCTTTTTATTGCTGCTGCTGTAAATATAAAACGCCAACGGGTTCGGATTTTTTTCAATCACCTGCAATGCTTCAGCCATTGTATCAAAACTTATAACGGGAAGCACCGGACCAAATATTTCATCTTTCATCACGGGCGCATCCAAAGAAACATTATCAATCACTGTTGGCTGGATATATAATTTTTCTTCATCGCTTTTTCCTCCGTAAACAATATTTCCATCTTTTAAATAAGTAATGATGCGTTGAAACTGTCGCTGGTTAATGATCCTGGAATAATTATAACTTTCGGCAGCATCCGTTCCAAAGAACTGATCAAGATTTTTCTTTATCGCATCAATAAATTTTTCTTTAACGCTGTTGTGCACCAGGACATAATCGGGCGCTACACACATTTGTCCGGCATTGCTGAATTTAGTCATCGCAATTCTTCTGGCTGCAACTTTTATATCCGCATCAGCTTCTACCACGCAAGGACTTTTACCACCGAGCTCAAGTGTAACAGCTGCTAATTTTTCAGCCGCCATTGCATAAATAATTTTTCCTACAGCCGTACTACCGGTATAGAAGACATGGGCAAATCTGAAATTGTTCATCATCTCCGGAATCACGGTTGCACCATCACCTTCAGTAAATAAAATATATTCCGGTACAAAAGTTTCTTCAATAACTTTTTTCATTACAGCGGAAGTTGCCGGGGCAAATTCACTGCTTTTCAATACCACGCAGTTTCCGGCAGCAATAGCGCCAACCATTGGTGTAAAAAGTAACTGCAATGGATAGTTCCAGGGGCCAATGATGAGCACTGGACCCAATGGTTCTTTCAGTACATAACTGGAAGAAGGAAGGTTGACTAGGTTGGTACGCTGAAGTTCGCGCTGCATCCAGCGTTTTAAATGTTTAAGCGTGTTGTTTATTTCGCTGACAAGAAAACCGGTTTCAGTCACCCAACTCTCTTCTTTACTTTTTTTCAGATCGCTGTACAGCGCATCATGCAATGGCTGTTCATATCGCAGAATGGCATTCTTTAATTTGTGTAATTGTTCTTTGCGGAATGCGAAAGAGCGGGTGGCCCTGCTGTTGTAATAGGCCTGCATTTGCTGCAACCGCTGAATATCGAACATAAAACATTTAATTTTGATACAAGTTAACGTGTTCTGCTATAAAAAACAGAACGCTGATCCCGATAGCTATCGGGATGATCTTTATGATTTATGATGATTTGGCTGGCTTTCTATTTCAGAACAAATCATATTGTAATCATTTAGCAGGGAGTTGGTGATCTTGATTTTTTCTGATTTAAAAAATATACAGAAAATCATCATTCATCTATCCAACCGGCCGGCCGACAGGCAGGTCTTAAAAATCTGCGTTCCGATCTGATCAACTCAAATAGCAAAAGACGTTACAAGTTAATAAACAAAATGATGACGGACGAACAATATATGCAACAGGCTTTAAAGGAAGCGCAACGGGCTTCTGATGCAGGCGAAGTGCCTGTGGGCGCAGTGATCGTTATCAATAACCAGATCATTGCGCGTGGTCATAACCAGGTGGAATTGCTGACCGACAGTACCGCTCATGCAGAGATCATTGCACTGACTGCTGCATTTAATTTTCTTGGCAGTAAATATTTAAATGATGCGGTTTTATTTGTAACAGTTGAACCCTGCCTGATGTGCGCCGGCGCTTTGTACTGGAGCAAGATCGGCAGGATTGTATGGGGTGCAGATGATGAGAAGAATGGTTATAAGAAAAATACTTTTCCGCACAATCCATTTCATCCGAAAACAATATTAGGGAATGGCATTTTAAAAGAGGACTGCAGTAAACTGATGAAGGATTTTTTTAAAGCAAGAAGAATTTGATTTGCTGATGTGCTGATGTGATGATTTGGTAATTTGGTGATTTGATGATTCATTTGATCCGTTAGACAATTCAAATGAATGATAAAACTGCACAAGCTGAAGAAATCAGCACATCTTCAAATTTCCACATCTCCAAATTAACTAGTGTACCAGCAATCTTTTGCGAAGCATTTTTTCTTTCTGCTTTAATGTAATAAAATAAATACCCGGAGATAAAGAAAACATCATCAACACCACTTCGTTGCCCGTTAATAATAACCGGGTATCATTGCGCACGAGGTTGCCTTTTACATCTGCCATTTGAATTTGCAGGTAGCCCGGTTCAAAGCCATTGACGCTGATCTCAGCTTTATTTTTTGCAGGATTGGGATAAATGTTTGCAGCAGGCCTGATTTTAATTGCTGTCTCTTTTTTTAAAGCTTTTCCGGAAACCGTATCCAGCGCAGGCATTACAGTTATGGATTGTGACATTGCCGTACAAATTCCCGAAAACGTAAAAAAGAGCAATACAATTTGTTTCATTTTATATTCAATTAGAAAATAGTTAACGTAAATTTGTCAACTACATTTCATAACGGATTCATAAAAAAAATAAAAATTACATTATGGCATTTACACTACCGGCTCTTCCTTATGCCCACAGCGCACTGGAGCCACATATC
Organism: Ferruginibacter sp.; assembly: GCA_040003235.1. Taxonomy (GTDB): domain Bacteria; phylum Bacteroidota; class Bacteroidia; order Chitinophagales; family Chitinophagaceae; genus Ferruginibacter. The sequence continues at coordinate 6,770 of JBDUCW010000032.1, forward strand.
GATACCAAAACCATGGAGATACATCATGGCAAACATCACCAGGCTTATGTTGACAATCTGAACAAAGCCATTGCAGGTACGCCCAATGAAGGAAAATCGCTGGAAGAACTGGTAAAAGCTGCAGGAACCATTTCGCCGGCAGTGCGCAATAACGGCGGCGGACACTGGAACCATAGTTTCTTTTGGGAAAGTATGTCCCCGAATGCAGGCGGTGCACCTTCAGGAAAACTGGGTGATGCGATCAATACTGCTTTCGGTTCCTTCGATGCATTCAAAGAAAAATTTGCTGCTGCAGGTGCTACACGTTTCGGAAGCGGCTGGGCCTGGCTGTTGGTAAAAGATGGTAAACTCGAAGTTTCTTCAACGCCTAACCAGGATAATCCATTAATGGATGTTGCCGAAGTAAAAGGCACGCCGGTGCTGGGTTGCGACGTTTGGGAACATGCTTATTACCTGCATTATCAAAACCGTCGTCCTGATTATATCACCGCATTCTGGAATGTGGTGAACTGGAATAAAGTGGCAGAACGCTTTGATGCAGCAAAATAATCTCAACAGACATTGATAAAATATTTTATGGGGAGTCAGTGATTGAAAAATTTTCTTTCACTGACTTTTTTATTTGGCTTAACAGTTTTGTGCATGAATGATTGTGATGAATGAAGGCTCATCATGCTCCATGGTCCAATCATATTTTTTTTGACGGGAAGGCGGTAAGACGGGAAGAACTACCTTAACTCTTAATTTTTAATTCTTAACTCCTAATTCTTCCTCGGCATAATTGCTTCGGAACGCTGAACCGGTTTGTTGGGAGGCACTGTATCCTTATCAGGAGGAGTTGTAATAAAATCTTCCGCGCTTCCATTACCGCTGTCTTCATCGGTGGAATCGGTTCCTACTGGTTTTGCAAAATCAGCATCCCCCATAAAACCAGTCGTATCATAGTTTGCAGGAATTGCAAAAGATTTCATCCGTCCGTAACCCAATGTTTTATCTGCATATACTTTCCGCATAAAATTTCCCCAGTTGGGCAATGCCATTTCATTACCACCTGCAGTACCACTGTAAATGCGCAGGAACGGATCATCACATCCAACCCAAGTGCCGGCCAGTAACTCAGGCGTGTAGCCGATGAACCAGCCATCCGCATATTGATCGGTGGTGCCGGTCTTTCCGGCCATCTCAACAGGTATCTTATAATTGGATAATGATTTACCCGTCCCGAATTTTACAACACCCTGCATCATCTGTATCATTGCAAAAGCATCTGCCGGACTTATGACGGCTTTGCTTTCAGCCGCATGGAATTCTTCCAGCAATTTTCCATTCTTATCTTCTATTCTTGTAATAAAAAAAGGTTCAACACTATTGCCTTCATTCGGAAACATTGTGTACGATTGCAACATCTGCAGAATAGGAATTTCTGCTGCGCCCAAAGCAATGGAGGGAAACGACGGTATATCTTTTTTGATCCCTGCTTTTTTTGCAAACTCAACAGTCCGCTCAGGACCAACCACTGACATCAAACGCCAGGCACCGATATTTTTTGAGAAAGCGAGGCAGTTCGCCATGGTTCCTGCAGTGCCGGTAATTGTTTTATTGTTGAGCGTTAAAGGACCATCCTGCAGAACCGTATTAAATTTATAACCTTCATCTTTTACAGCAAGTGTATACAGCAATGGCTTGAATGTACTGCCCACCTGTCTTTCCCGCGTTACGTGATCGAGTTTGAACCATTTGAAATTGACACCGCCTACCCAACATTTTATGGCGCCCGATGCGGGATCCATGCAAACAAATGAGGTCTGTAATATCTGTTTGTGATATTTTATAGAATCGTAGGGTGTCATCAACGTATCAATATATCCTTTCGCATTGTATGCAAAAACATTCATTTTTGTTTTGATGTAAAAAGATTTTTTGATCGTTTCTTCGTCAACACTGTCTTCTGCCATTTCTTTCCAGCGGTCACTTGCTGCCATTGCCTGGTCCATGGTATGTTCATGGCCTTTCCACATGCCTTTGGCATTTACTTTTAAAAGTGCGTTAAGTTTTTTCTGAATTTCGGGCATGTGTGCCTGAACTGATTCTTCTGCGTAGCGCTGCATTCTGCTGTTGAGCGTAGTATATATTTTCAGTCCATCCTTATATAAATTATAATTTTCACCGGTCGCTTCATTTGTATGATTTTTACACCAGTCCTTTAATTGTTCGGCAAGTGTTGCCCTGAAATAAGGAGCAGATCCAACTGCATCTTCTGTCTTTTTATAATTTGTTATCAGCGGAAGTGCCTGTAGCTTACTGCATTCGACGTCAGTTAAAAAACCTGCTTCTCTCATCTGTGCAAGAACAGTGTTCCTGCGGTCAAGTCCTTTTTTGGGATGACGTACCGGATCGTAAATGGCTCCCCGGAGCATGCCTACCAAGACAGCAGCCTCTTCTATTTTCAGGTCTTTGGGTTCTTTTTGAAAATAAGTTTTGGAAGCATTGCGGATGCCGTACATATTTCCCCATTCCACACGATTCAGATAAAGCGTAATGATTTCTTCTTTGGTAAAATTGCGTTCAAGCTTTACAGCGATGATCCATTCTTTTATTTTTTCAACTCCTCTTTTAATGGGGTTGGTTCTGCTTTTCCCCTGACCAAGCAGTGCTTTTGCAAGTTGTTGTGTAATGGTACTGCCGCCACCACGTGTACCCATTTTGATAACGCTTCTTCCAATCGCTTTACCATCAATGCCGGAATGTTCATTAAACCGTATATCTTCTGTAGCGATCAATGCATTGATTACGAAAGGAGAGATCTGACTGTATTTTACTTCAGACCGGTCTTCTAAAAAATATTTTCCCAGCATGGCTCCGTCTGATGTATATACTTCGCTGGCAAGATCGGCCTCGGGATTTTCAAGCTCCTTCATCGAAGGCATTTTACCAAACAAACCAAAATTGGCACAAACGAAAAGAAGGATCACAAAAAGCAATCCTCCAAAAAAAATGCGCCATAATATCTTTACCGAACGTTTCATGTAAACAGGTTTATTTATTATTTCAATAAAAACCGCGGTTGTAAAGTAAAAGAAACAATTGTTAATGGCAAGGTAAAGCAGTGCACTCAGTTATCCGGTTGATATTAAGGAACGGTGTTCCGGGATTTTTATTGCAGTTAGGTCATGGGGTGAATAACTCCTGACTGTTCTTTTAATAAATTGCCGATCTCAGACAAAAATATCTTTCTACTGTTTTATTTTTTTGTATTTTGAATTTAAATACATCGTATGAAAATAATGACGCTCATCTTTTGTTTGCTCTTCAGCATGGCCTGTATTGCACAGGAAGTCACCGCGGCGGAAATCAAAAAACTGCATATCAAAAAAATAACAGTTACCACCAGAAATAAGGAATCTGTTACGCGCCGCATTGAAACATGGTATGATGCCAATGGATATGATACGGCTGTGTATAATGGCAAGAACAGGGTTACTTATAAAAAGATCACCTATAATAAAAAGAATAAACAGGAAAAAGTAGAGCAATATGATAATGAAAGCAAGCTTATAGGCACCACGGTGTTCAGCTATAAACTTGACGGTACATATACAGCGGTATTTACAGACGCTGTTGCTGGTATGAAGAATACCTATAGCTATGACCAGATGGGAAGACAGATTTCTTTTGCTATTCCCGATGGTTCGGTGATAAAATACACATACAATGCAAAAGGACAATTGATAAGTGCGCATTCGGTTTCAAGCGAAAATGGGTTGAAAATGAATAGTACTTATACCTATAATGCAAAAGGGAAACTGGTGAGTTTAAAAACAACCGGAGATTATCCTATAGATGTTGAATATGAATATGGTCCAGACGGATTGCTGAAGAAAGAAAAAGCAGAGCAAGTCAATACATATCAATATAGTTATTAGAATTACAGCTCTTGTGCTATCGAATTTAAAACTGCAGAAATGCCTGCAGCCGCACCACAGGCGATAAGAATAATTCTTTCTTTATGGGACAATAAAAATACCCTTGCAATATTGGAACCCAATGCCGCACCGGTTACAACGATCGGCGCTTCCAGTCTGACAGACCCGCCAAACCCAACCGTAACAGCACTTGTTACAAGATGCGTATAAGTATTATCGGCCGGAATATTTCCCGAACGTCTGGAAATGGAATACATGATATTACCAATTCCTCTTCCGAGTTTTCCTTTCTGATTTTCTGCACAAAAAGAACGGTGAGTAAAATACCGATGAGTGGAAAAAGATAAAAGAGAAATGCATAACTGTTGTCCTGCAAAACGATCCGCAATTGTTTCTGGATATAATGCACCGTCAGTTTCAACAGCACCGAAGCTAGTCCTGACACCAATCCTACCAGGATAGCGCAGATGATTAAAAAATTACGGTCAGAAAAATATTTCGCTCTTACCGAGACAAATTTTGCTGCCAGGCTATAGAAGTGTGTCTTCATTAATGGAAGCAAAGGTAACCATTCGCTTATTTATAAGCACTGATGGAAATGATCTGATCGCAGAATGAATATTCCTGCGGATCATTGCTGCTGATGATGATGAGTTTGTTATTGCAATAGGATCCGATCAATTGATGATATAAAGCAATACCTTCTGTGTCGAGGTTGGTGGTAGGTTCATCCAGGAGCAATACAGAACATTTACTGAAGATGGCCTGCGCCAGTTTCAGCCGCTGTTTCATACCACTGCTGTAATAACGGATCTGTTTTTCGGCTGCGTCTGATAATCCAACAACCAATAATATTTCTTTGAGAGATAAGGTCAATGGTTTAAATGCTGAATGAAATTCCAGGAATTCCATTGCGGTCATTTCTTCGATCAGTTCAAGGTAAGGAGCGGCAATGGCGATGTGTTCATGTGTTTTTTCAGCGGGGCATTGAATAGTATTGATGGCATACTGAATAGCCCCTTTGCTCAGCATTACAGCACCGGATATGACCTGGAGTAAAGTGGATTTGCCGGAACCGTTTGATCCGGTGATCGCGTAATTCTTTCCTTCTTCAAAAATATAATTTACGCTCCGGAAGATCCATTCCCGGTTAAAACGTTTACCAACATCGGTGAGCGTGATTTGCATTTGCAGCTTTAAAAACGTTTAAGGGTGTAAATCGTTAAATGTTGAAGAAAGCTAAATGGTTGGAATGCTGTTATGAGTTTACAACATTATCAATTATCCATTATCAATTATTCATCATCCAGACTTCCTTTCGTAAACCGCTTAATAATTCCGCGGCCGCTCTCTCTTATAAAAGTTACGATCTCATCACGTTCATCAGTAGCCGGAAATTCTTCTTCAATAAAATTCAGGGCCTGTGAAGTATTCAGGCCTTTGTTATAAATGATGCGGTAAATATCCAGTATCTGATTGATCCTTTCCAAAGAAAAACCACGGCGTTTTAATCCTACGGAATTAATACCCGCATAACTCAAAGGCGTACGGCCTGCTTTGATATAAGGAGGAACATCTTTGCCGATCAACGATCCTCCGCTTACAAATGCATGCTGCCCGATCTGTACAAACTGGTGCACTGCACACATGCCGGCGAGTATGGCGTTATCGCCCATCACCACATGACCAGCCATTTGTGTATTGTTGCTCATGATGCAGTTGTTGCCAATAATACAATCGTGCGCAATATGACTGTAAGCCATGATGAGGCAGTTGCTTCCAACTTTTGTTGTCCAGCGATCCTTGCTTCCGCGGTTAACGGTTACAAATTCGCGGATGGTTGTATTGTCGCCGATCTCAACAGTTGTCTGCTCGCCTTCATATTTAAGATCCTGCGGAATAGCACCGATCACAGCGCCGGGAAAAATGCGGCAGTTCTTACCGATACGGCTGCCTTCCATTACAGTAACGTTACTGCCGATCCAGGTTCCTTCGCCGATCTCTACGTTCTGGTGCAGAACACTGAACGGGTCGATCTTTACATTGGTGGCAAGCTTTGCGTTGGGATGAATGTAAGTATGTGGATGAATCATTTTTTTGTTACTCTACTGATTTAAAAAGCCTGCTTCAATTTGGTAATTTGGTGATTTGGTAATTTATCATTTTATTCCGGTGGCAGACAAGTTAGCTTTTTTAAATCTTTTTTAGTTTTTAGAAATTTATTTTAACGTGGCTTTTAATTACGTTTTACCAACTGCGCCGTGAATTCTCCTTCTGTACATAATTTATTTCCAACGAATACTGATCCACGCATTACACATATCCCTCTCCGGATCGGTTCAATCAATTCCATTTTCAATATCATCGTATCACCCGGCACCACTTTCTGTTTGAACTTGCAGCCATCGATCTTTAAAAAATAAGTGTCATATTCTCCTGGCGGCATTGCGTTGATACAAAGAATACCGCCTGTTTGTGCAAGTGCTTCTACCTGCAGAACGCCCGGCATTACAGGATTACCCGGAAAATGTCCCTGGAAAAAATTTTCGTTGAAAGTTACATTCTTTATTCCGACAATATAGGTGTCCGTGAGTTCAATAATTTTGTCTACCAATAAAAATGGGTACCGGTGCGGCAATGTTTTTTCTATCTGCTGTAATGAATAGACCGGTGGTTGATTGGGATCATAGATCGGAACATCCTTGGTGTGCTTATTTTTTTTAATGTACTGTTTGATCTTTCTTGCAAAATCCACATTGGTACTATGCCCGGGCCGGTTGGCGATAATATGTGCTTTGATCGGGTAACCGATGAGCGCAAGATCACCTACAACGTCCAGCAGTTTATGCCGCGCCGGTTCATTGGGGAAGCGCAGTTCGAGGTTGTTCAAATAACCTTCGCTTTTCACTTCAATTTTTTCCCGTTTAAAGGCTTTTGCAAGTCTTGCCATTTCCTGATCCGTTACAGGTTTGTCAACCACCACAATCGCATTATTAATATCGCCTCCTTTTACAAGATTATTATCCAGCAGCATTTCCAGTTCATGTAAAAAACAAAAAGTGCGGCAGGGGGCAATTTCTTTTTTAAAATCCTTCATTGATTTCAAACTGGCATGCTGTGTTCCTAAAACCGGGCTGTTGAAATCGATGAGCGTTGTTATCTTATAATCGGTGCTGGGCAGTGCAGTCATCTCAACTCTTTTGGCTGCATCATAATGAGAGATATTTGTATCGATGGTGTACCATGCCTTGGAAGCATCCTGTTCCACTACGCCGGATTCCTGGATGATTTCTACAAAAGGTTCGCTGCTGCCATCAATGATGGGTACTTCAGGACCGTTCAATTCAATCAGGCAATTATCGATGCCCATGCCAACAAGAGCTGCCAGTATATGTTCTACGGTACTTACTTTACAATCTTTGGTTTCAAGGGTGGTGCCGCGGGACGTGTCTGTTACCAGATCACAATCTGCTTTGATGACGGGCCGGCCCGACAAATCGATGCGTTGAAACTGAAAACCAAATCCTGCATTCGCAGGTTTCAGGGTCATATCTACATTGATACCACTGTGAAGCCCGGTACCACTGATGCTTACAGGTGCAGCCAGCGTATGTTGTTTATCAGGATTAAAATGAATATCCATATATAAATTATTCTTTATCGCAGTTTAGGATCGCGGCATATATCAGCCCGATCAGATAAAGCCGGGCAAAGATAAATATTAAGGCGGTATCTGGAACAGGAAAGGTTGAGAGGGTGGAAAGGTAAATAAAGTTGATACGGTTGACAAGCTGGTTAAACTAAACCCGTTTTCCCTTTATCAACATTATCAACTGTGTCAACTTCAAAGTAACCTGTAATTTTTATAAGCAAACAATCTTTTCCCTGTTGTCTTTTCAATAAAATAAAGCAGTCTTTTTTTGAATGACATATTTTTTTTACGGGGATCAAAAGGAATGGTCCAGTTTTGTTGATCAATGCGTTGCTGCATTACAGCAGGATGTGTACCCATAAATTTTTTCAGTGAATCTGCATGATTCATATAATCAAAAAAAGCATCGTCTGCAGTTGGAGTGCCCTGGCCGCCCCATAAAGTTCCGACCGTTGCTATTTTTACCTGCTGCGCATGAGGATGTTTTACCCAGCCATAATGATAAATATAGGCCTCGATCAATTTCACATTGAGCTTGCGTTCGTCTTTGCGGAAGCCCTGTGCATCCAGGTAGCTTTTAATTGATTGGTCATTGCGGATCATTCTTATTTCGCGGTTGTACCATTTGCGGCTGTCGCCCACATAATCGTAAGTACCGTAAAAATGTTCGTACTTAAAAAGCAGCCCCTCAACTTTGAAATCGTTTAAATACCGATGCGCAGATTTTACAATTTCATCCAGATATTTTTCATGCACCACTTCATCTCCCTGCAGGTAAAATGCCCAGTCACTATCTGCGGAGACCTGCGCAAAAGCTTTATCCGTTTCTGCAGCAAGTACACGGCCACCGGTTTTCAGACTTTCATCCCATACCGATTCAACGATTTTTATTTTTGGAGAATCGATCGACCGGATAAGCGCCAATGTTTCGTCGGAAGAATTGCCGACGAGCACAATGAACTCATCAACGATGGGCAATATAGAACGGATAGATTGCGTAACCGGGTAATCCAGTTTGATCGCATTGCGTACAAAAGTAAATCCGCTGATCTTCATGTGATTTTTTTTACCGCTAAGGCGCTAAGACACGGAGTTTAAAGTGTTGACTAAGTTGATAATGATTTTGAATACGTCACCCATTTTACCAATAGTAATCCTGGCAAACAACCTATATCAACTTTATAAACGCTGTTAACTTTATCAACTTTGTGCCGCGGCGGTTATTTCTTCAATTCTGCAATTATCTTTTCCAGTTCCTTAAGTCGTGCTTCCATTTCAGGGAGTTTGCGGGCGATGGCCTGGCTACGCAATGCTGCTGTATAATCATAAGCCGGTGATCCGGTTACGGCAGTGTTTGGCGTTTTTATAGATTTACTGATGCCGCTCTGACCATTAATTTTGGTGCCATCCGCAATATGAATATGGCCAACTAAACCAGCCTGACCACCAATCATTACATTGTTGCCAATTTTTGTACTGCCGCTGATGCCCACATGTGCGGCAACCACGGTATTGTTTCCTACTTCTACATTATGCGCTATCTGCAGCAGATTGTCGAGCTTGGCCCCACTCTTAATAAGTGTACTTCCGATAGTACCCCGGTCAATGCAGGCATTGGCGCCAATTTCCACATTGCTTTCGATCACAACATTTCCGATTTGCGGGACTTTTTTCAGACTTCCATCTTTCTGCGGAGCAAAGCCAAAGCCATCTGCACCAATCACCGTTCCTGCATGAATGACCACATTGTTTCCAATTACACAGTCGTAATATATTTTCACTCCGGCATGAATGATTGTATTTTCTCCAATGATTACATTGTTGCCCAGGTAAGCCTGCGGATAAATTTTACTCCCATTTCCCACAATCACATTTTCTCCGATATAAGCAAAAGCACCGATAAAAATTTTATCGCCGATTTTTGCAGTAGCATGAATATAAACTGGTTCCTGCACGCCGGTTAACTGAATCGTTTTTAATTTTTGATATTGATCGAGCAAAATGGCAAATGCACTGTAAGCATCCGGTACGCGGACCAATGCTGCTGAAACGGGTTGTTTCAATTGCAGTGTCTGATTGATGATAATCACGGAAGCCCCGGTAGTATACAAATATTCTTCGTATTTGGGATTGGCCAGGAAAGCCAGCTGGCCGGCCCGCGCCTCTTCAATTTTTCCAAAAGACGTTACAACCGCATTGGCATCGCCTTCTATTTTTCCGCCAATGATCATGGCTATCTGTGAAGCAGTGAATTCCATATAATGAGTTAATCGTTCAACGCAACATGCGGAGATACGGCTTTAATTTTTTTACCGCGAAGGCGCAGAATACAGTGTTGACAGGGTTGATAAAGTTGATAATGATTTTGTAATTTCGTCACCGTTTTATTAATAGGAATATCCTTCCGGACAACCTCTATCAATTTTATCAACTCTATTAACTTATCAACTTTGCCTTCAGGGACGGCAGTAACAAATATAATATTTTTTGACCTTGCCGCTCAGGTTTTCATGAATGAGTGCATTGTCTACTTCTGATATATTTTTCACTGTACCGTCTTTAAAGAGAATATTGATCTGTTCGTCTTTAAAATTATAAGTGCTGCTTACAGCCTCGCCTGTGAACACCAGCCAGTGGCTCTCATCTTCATTCAGATTATATTTGAGCCTGGCCTGCTCCAGTTTTTCTTTTAAAAGATCCTGATCCACCGGTTCTGTAAAATATTTTACTTTCAACAGGTCACGGTCGATAATGCCCCTACATAAAAGCGATAATATCTTATCATCACTACCGCACCATTGTTTAATGGCAGATAAAATATCGGTATCATCCAGTAAACAAAAATCAGCCAGGTGCTGCTGGATACTTACTTTGCCGCCTTGTAAAAAAACGTTCAGCGCTGCAGAAGGCGCAACAGCATTGATTTGTCTTGCTCTTTTAATTATCCGGTGCAGCATCTGCTCTGCACACAACACCGTTTTATGCAGGTATACCTGCCAGTACATAAGCCGTCGTGAGACTAAGAATTTTTCAATACTGTATATCGCTTTCTCTTCCACCATCAGTTCGCCATTATGGATCACCAGCATTTTAATAATGCGGTCGTAACCGATCACGCCTTCACTTACACCGGTAAAAAAACTATCGCGGGTTAGATAATCCATACGGTCAACATCCAGTTGTCCACTCACCAGCTGGTGTAAAAATTTTTTTGGATGATGGTCTGTAAAAATATCCAGAGCCATTTGCAGTTTTCCGTTAAACTGTTTGTTCAATTCCCTGATAAGTAACAAAGAAATTTCTTCGTGATGTACATTGGAGATAAGTACCTGTTCGAGGGCATGACTGTAAGGCCCATGACCCATATCGTGCAACAGGATAGCAATTTTTGCGGCCTGCTCTTCTTCGGGCGAAATATTTACGCCCTTACTTTTTAATTCACTGATGGCGCAACCCATTAAATGATAAGCGCCGAGAGAATGATGCAGTCTTGTATGCACAGCACCAGGATATACAAGATGTGCCATTGCCATTTGATGAATACGGCGGAGGCGCTGGTACCAGGGGTGGGCAAAGATCCGGTAAATCAATTCATCATTGATCGTAATGAAACCATATACCGGGTCATTGATTATTTTTCGGAAAGACATGCTTCAATTATATTTTATCGTGATCACTTCACCGCTGCTGCCGATTTGTTAAATCTTTTTTGCGGTGCAGCAAAAGTACAAAGGCTATGTTGATTAACTTATATTTGCTTTCACCGATAATATCATATCAACCTTTACTGCGTATAGAGAAACTTTACTTTTGCAGCCGCTTTCCAATTGTTACCGAACGGGTAATTTTACAACAATAAACCAGATAAAATGAGCGAAGTAAAAATTCTTTGGGTAGATGACGAAATAGACAGTCTTAAAAGCCAGATCATGTTCCTTGAAAATAAAGGATACAGTGTTGAAACCAAGACCAATGGTTTTGATGCAGTGGAATTTGTAAAGGCCAATACACCCGATGTGGTATTACTGGATGAATCGATGCCGGGCATTACGGGACTCGAAACATTAAAGCAGATCAAGGAGATCAATACCAATCTTCCGATTGTGATGATCACAAAAAACGAAACCGAAAATCTGATGGATGAAGCCATTGGCAGCCAGATCAGTGATTATTTATTAAAGCCCGTCAATCCCAACCAGGTATTGCTGAGTATTAAAAAATTAATTGACAATAAAAGACTGGTAGCTGAAAAAACAACTTCTTCTTATCAGCAGGAATTCAGAAATCTTTTCATGGCGTTGAATGACAATCCTGATTATAATGAGTGGATGGACCTCTATAAAAAACTAGTGTACTGGGAACTTGAGATGCAGAAAAGCGACAGTCCTGAAATGCAGGAAGTTTTTCAAACACAGAAACAGGAAGCCAATACAGAATTTTTTAAATTCATCAGTAAAAATTACGCAAGCTGGGTAAAACCAAAAAGTGCAGATGGCCCGATCATGAGTCATAATTTATTACAACGTAAAGTATTTCCACACCTTGAAAAAGGCACGCCTTTATTTTTTGTGCTGATCGATAATTTAAGACTCGATCAATGGAAAGCCATTCAACCAATTTTTGCCGAAAGTTTCCGTATACATGAAGAAGAAACGATTTACGGCATCCTGCCAACAGCTACACAATACAGCCGTAATGCTATTTTTGCCGGCATGCTGCCCATCGATATTGAAAAGAATTTTCCGGTACAATGGAAAAATGATGATGAAGAGGGCGGCAAAAATTTATTTGAAGAAGAATTTTTTAAGGCGCAGTTGAAACGTATGGGCAAGGGAGATCTTAAATATTCTTATACCAAGATCGTTCATAACGACCAGGGACAAAAGCTGGTGGACAATATTCATAATCTTTTACAGAATGACATCAATGTGATCGTCTATAATTTTGTGGATATGCTCAGCCATGCCCGCACAGAAATGGAAGTGCTGAAAGAACTGGCCAGTGATGAAACCAGTTACCGCAGTCTTACGCAAAGTTGGTTTGAACACAGTCCTTTGCACCAGGCTTTAAAAAAAATAGCGGATAAAAAAATTACAGTGATCGTAGGTACTGATCATGGAAGTGTGCGGGTGAAAACACCGAGTAAGATCATTGGCGATAAAGCAACAACGGCTAACCTTCGCTACAAACATGGGCGCAATCTTAATTTTGAAATAAAGGATGTGCTTGCTTTCAAAGATCCGCGGGAAGCAGGTTTGCCGGTTCCGAACGTGAACAGCAGTTATGTTTTTGCCAAGGGCGATGTGTTTCTTTGTTATCCCAACAATTACAATCATTTTGTAAATTATTACCGCAATACTTTTCAGCATGGAGGCGTAAGCCTGGAAGAAATGATCATTCCCATTATACGGATGACGAATAAATAAGTTTTAAGGTTTAAGGTTTAAAGCGTTTAAAGGCTGCAAGACGTCCAATGTTGCCCGCATCGCGTTTTCATAAAGAGATTTTAAATCAGCTTAACATTAAACCATTCAACGCTTAAACCATTCAACAATTCTTTTCCACCTTTGTGGAAAAACAAAACCTGTTGCTGAAGACAGTTACGATAAATTTGCGGAGAGTCAACTAAAGATCATCCAGGCTGCTGATTGAATGAGGATTTAAAATAACATGAAGTATACACAAAACGTTTTAGATAAATTAGAGAAAGTGGTGGAAGAAGCCGGCTATGTGCTTCGCTATGAAAGAGGAAATTTTCAAAGCGGTTATTGTATTTTATTAAGTAAGAAAGTAGTGGTGCTGAATAAATTTCTTCAGACAGAAGGAAAAATAAATACGGTTATTGACCTCCTCCCCCAGCTCAACATTAATTTTGATTCACTTACACTGGCATCACAAAAAGTGTATGAAGAAGTAATGACAGTGAATACTGAAAAATAAGTTATACGTTTTACGTAATAAGTTTTAAGTAATGGCTTTCCTGTTGGAAAGCTTTTTTGTTGGGTAATATTCTTTATTTTACTGTCGTCATCATCCATACGAAATCAAGTTTCCCTCTCTTTTGGGAGAGGGACGGAAGGGTGAGGTTTTATTTCTTATTTTACATTCCTTATTTATGAACTGTCCGCCTTTAACCATAACATTTCTTGGAACCGGTACCAGCAGCGGTGTACCCATGATCGCCTGCCCCTGCGAAGTCTGTACTTCAACCGATAGAAAAGATAAACGTCTCCGCAGCAGCATACTCGTACAAAGTGCCAGCACTTCTTTTGTAGTAGATACAACACCGGATTTCCGTTACCAGATGTTACGGGAAAATGTAAAAAAGCTGGATGCCGTTTTGTTTACGCACCATCACAAAGATCATATAGCCGGGCTCGATGATATCAGGGCCTATAATTATTTTCAGCAGAAGCCCATGGATATTTATGCAAGCCTGCTTACACAGGAAGCCTTACGCAAAGAATTTTCTTATGCCTTCAATGAAAAAAAATATCCCGGTATCCCCGAAATGAATATTATTACGATCGACCTGGAATCTTTTTCAATTGGTGACATTCCCGTTACTCCGGTTTTGGTTTGGCACCATAAAATGCCGGTGTACGGTTACCGGTTCGGCAACTTTACTTATATCACCGATGCCAACAGGATTGATGCGGAAGAAAAAGAAAAAATAAAAGGCAGTGAGGTTATGGTGTTAAATGCGCTGCGCAAACAAACGCATGTCTCCCATTTTACCCTCGATGAAGCTGTCGCAATGATCAATGAACTGAAGGTCCCCACAGGTTTTCTTACACATATCAGTCACCAGCTCGGACTCCACAGCGAAATAAATAAAGTATTGCCTGCTGGCATCGAACTCGCTTATGATGGACTGACCATTAAAATATAATTGCGTATTTTCCTCTCGATTTTTTCGTTTTAATACCTGAACGCTGAAAGAACGTTTGATTAGTTTTATTATAATCAAATCTTCGTTATGCCCTGGAAGTTTTTATCCGGATATTTTTCTTTTACCAAAAAAGAGCGCAACGGAATTCTTCTCCTGATTACATTAATCCTGATCTTTTTTGCATTGCCTTTCTTTTATCCATTATTTATTCAGCACAAAAAAAATGATCCAACCCAATTTGAAAAAGAGATAGCGGCATTAAAAATTAAAACTGCCGACAGCAGCCATGATTTTTTTTATAAAGATGCTGAACCGGGCAATCGTAATTATCAACCGGCCTACAACAGGAAAGAGTACAGCAGCAGCTTCAAAGGAATTTTATTTGACTTTGATCCGAATACCATTGCTGATGCAGACTGGAAGCGGCTTGGATTACGGGATAAGACCATTGCTACCATCCGTAATTATCTGAACAAAGGCGGTAAATTTTATAAACCGGAGGACATCAGCAGAATCTGGGGATTGCATCCTGATGAAATACAACGGTTATTGCCTTATGTAAAAATTGCAGCAATTAATCATTATGTAAAGATTGATAAACCGGCTTTCGAAAAAACAATTTATAAAAAAGAAACGAAGATCATTGATATCAATACTGCAGATTCAATTGCTTTTGTTGATCTGCCCGGTATCGGTGCAGGTTTTACAAAACGCATTCTTAATTTCCGAAACAGGTTAGGTGGTTTTGTTTCAGTACAACAGATCAGCGAAACTTATGGACTACCAGATTCAACTTTTCAGAAAATAAAACCACGGCTTTCTATCAGCAATGCAACGGTCAAACAATTCAACATCAACATTGCAAGTATTGATGAGATGAAAGTGCATCCTTATATCCGTTATGCAATTGCCAATGCCATCGTGCAATACCGCACACAGCATGGTAATTTTTCATCAGTAAATGATATTAAAAAAATTATGCTGGTTACGGATGATGTATTTGGCAAAATAACACCTTACCTGAACGTGGGGCAATAGAACGCTGATTTTTTTTATTTGGCTGATTTACGCGATTTTAATTATATGAAAAAAAAAGAGTCATTTCTATAGTCTATACATCATGATTTGAAAGCTGTGAAAAAGATCATAGTGTGTCATAAAAATCCCAAAATCAGCATTCAGGTCTTTTGAAGATTATAAATATCGAAATATTCCTGCGGCTGTGTGGCAAATTTTCAATGATGTATCTATCCCTCTAAAAACAAATCAATAAAAGCTTCAAAGGATAAGCTGGCTACAAAATTGCAGAAGCTTTCGTTCTTTCAACCAGGAACCGCCAACTGTCAACTCTTTTTTTATTCTACATTTGCGCCACAACATGCCTTTATGAATTTTCAACAGAACGAATTAACGATACAGGTTGCACAGACCGCACGTGATTTTGCAATACAGCATATCAAACCGCATTTAATGGAATGGGATGAAAGCCAGGAATTTCCTTTGCAGCTTTTTAAAGAGATGGGTAAACTCGGTCTGATGGGCGTACTGGTTCCCGAAAACTATGGTGGTTCCGGTTTAAGTTATTTTGAATACAGTGTGGTGATACAGGAGATTGCGAAAGTTTGTGGATCCATCGGCCTCAGTCTTGCTGCACACAATTCACTTTGCACCGGTCATATCATGAACTTTGGCAATGAAGAACAGAAACAAAAATATTTACCCAAACTGGCCACTGCAGAATTTTTAGGTGCCTGGGGACTAACAGAAGCCAATACCGGAAGCGATGCAGGCAATATGAAATGCACGGCAACCAAAGATGGCGATCACTGGATCATCAATGGGACGAAGAACTGGATCACGCATGGCAAGAGTGGAGATATTGCGGTGGTAATTTGCAGAACAGGTGAGCCCAGAGCAAAAGACAATTCTACTGCATTTGTGGTAGAACGCGGTACTGCCGGTTTCAGTGGCGGTAAAAAAGAAAATAAGCTCGGCATGCGTGCAAGCGAAACTGCTGAGATGATATTTGACAACTGCAGAATTCCTGATGCTAACCGGCTCGGTGAAATTGGCGCAGGATTTAAACAGAGCATGAAAGTGCTCGATGGCGGCAGAATTTCCATTGCCGCTTTGAGTCTTGGTATTGCGAAAGGCGCTTATGAAGCATCCATTCAATATTCAAAAGAACGTTACCAGTTTGATCAGCCGATCGCTAATTTCCAGGGCATTTCTTTTAAGCTGGCGGATATGGCTACCAAAATTGCAGCTGCAGAATTATTGATCAACCAGGCCTGTGATTTAAAAACACGTGGATTACCGATGACAAAAGAAGCGGCTATGGCAAAATATTATGCAAGTGAAGTTTCCGTAGAAGTAAGTACAGATGCGGTGCAGATATTCGGCGGTTATGGTTATACCAAAGATTTTCCGGTGGAAAAATTTTACCGCGACAGTAAACTCTGTACGATCGGTGAAGGAACAAGTGAGATACAGAAGCTGGTGATCAGTAGAGAGGTTTTGAAATAATGGATAGTGGATAATTGAATAATTGATAATTGATAATTTTTTCGGGTTGTTACATTTCTATAATTACCTGAAGCTTCTTATCGGCTTTCAGTCCTACCATCTCCGCGGTTAAAAAATATGATGGCAGTCTGAACATGATGAGCCTTCCCACAAAATATGAATAGTTGTGTCAAACAGCTAAGCCAAAAATAAATTTACTCAAATAAATTATCTACTGCTCCGGCCATCATCGGGAATTTTTCTTTTACAAAATCCTTGATCGTTTCAATTGCTTTTGTTGCCTGCTCAGGTGTGATACCTGCTTTTTCTATCAGTTGTTTAATTAGTTCTTCCATGAGTTTGTCGTTTAAGTCGTTTAAGGTTTAAGACGTTTAATGTTTAAGTGATTTCAAAAATTATCAATTATCCATTATTCAATTATCCATTATTCTGTGTCGTATCTGTCCACACTTTCAATTCCATTGAGCGATTTCAATCTTTCTACTAAATCGTCCAGTTCATCTTTATCGTGCACAAACACTTTTATATTGCCTTCAAACAAACCATCGCCGCTTTCAATGCTCAGCGCATTGATGTTTACTTTCATTTCGCCGCTGATTATGTTCGTGATCTTATTGATAACACCCACATCATCGAGCCCGACAATCCTGATACCGGTTAAAAAAGAAATCTCTTTATTCTTGGCCCATTTTGTTTTTACCACACGATGCCCGTAATTCGCCATCAGCCTGGCCGCGTTAGGACAATTGGTTCGATGTATCTTCAAACCTTCGCCGGTGCTGATAAAACCAAATACATCATCTCCCGGTATCGGTTTACAGCAATTGGCCAATGTGTACATAATTTTGTCGCTGCTTTCGCCGAAGATGATAAGTTCCGTATCTTTTTTGCCGAGTACTTTATTGGGATCGTATTCAGGTTTGGGTTCAATAACTTTAATTGGTTTCGGAGCAACGAGTTTATCGCCCAGCAACGTAAATTCTTTCAGTTCTTTGAGATCGATCTTTTTTATTGCGATATCATATAACAGATCAAGACTGCTTCCTGTTTTGTAAAACGTTGCCAGTTCATCCAGGTTCTGCGCGTGCATAGAAGCGCCCATGCCTTCCAGTTTGCGCTGCAGAATATATTTGCCTTCATCTGCAATGGTTCTTTTTTCTTCTTTTAATACATCTTTGATCTTTGCTCTTGCTTTACTGGTAACAACAAAGTTGATCCAGTCTTCCGAAGGTTTTTGTTTGGCGCTGGTAATGATCTCGATCTGGTCGCCGCTTCTTAATTTATGACTGATTGGCACCAGTTTATGATTGACCTTGGCACCGATACATTTACTACCAACAGCGGTATGCACACTGAAAGCAAAGTCGAGCGCAGTAGCCCCAACCGGTAACATTTTTACATCGCCCTTGGGAGTGTACACATAAATTTCTTCTGCAAGAAAACTTGTTTTAAAGTCCTGCAGAAAATCAAGTGAGTTACTATCCTGGTTGCTCAGCGCTTCGCGGATCTGCTGAAACCATTTGTCAAAGCGGCTTTCATCGTCTTTTCCTTCCTTGTATTTCCAATGTGCAGCCAAACCTTTTTCAGCAATTTCATTCATACGCTTGGTGCGGATCTGTACTTCCACCCATTTGCCAACAGGCCCCATAACGGTAGTGTGCAACGCTTCGTAGCCATTGCTTTTAGGATTGCTGAGCCAGTCGCGGAGCCGTTCAATAGAAGGTTTGTATTCATCAGTGATGATGCTGTATACTTTCCAGCAATCTTCTTTTTCTTTTTCCATCGGGGCGTCAACAAGAATGCGGATCGCAAAAAGATCGTATACTTCTTCAAAGGCGACCCCTTTCTTTTTCATTTTATTCCAGATAGAATGAATGGATTTAGGGCGGCCGTATATTTCAAATTTAAATCCGGCCTTATCTAATTTATCTTTTATCGGGCGGATGAAATCATTGATGTATCTCGCTCTTTCCCGTTTGGTATCCTGAAGTTTTTGGGCGATGTACCTGTAAGTATCCGGCTCCAGGTATTTCATGGACAGGTCTTCCATTTCTGTTTTGATGGCATACAATCCCATGCGGTGCGCCAGAGGAGCATATACATAAACCGTTTCACTGCTGATCTTTAATTGCTTTTCCCGTTTCATGCTGTCGAGTGTGCGCATGTTGTGAAGGCGGTCTGCGAGTTTGATCAATATAACTCTTGGGTCATCGGTGAGCGTTAGTAATATCTTTTTAAAGTTCTCTGCCTGCTGGGTACTGTTGGTGTCCATCACCGTGGAGATCTTCGTGAGTCCGTCCACGATCTTGGCGATCTCGGTTCCGAATTCTCTTTGTATATCTTCGAGTGTGATATCGGTATCTTCTACTGTATCATGCAGCAATGCGCAAATGGTACTTCTTACGCCCAACCCGATCTCTTCTACGCAGATGCTGGCAACCGCAAGGGGATGCAGGATGTAGGGCTCGCCACTTTTGCGCCGCATGGTTTTGTGCGCATCTACTGCCATTTCAAAAGCTGTGCGTAGCAATTCTTTATCACCAGGCTTCAATTTGGGTTTCAGCAAACGCAATAAGCCACGGTAATGCCGCAGAATTTCTTTCTTTTCTTCTTCTTCGTTCAGATTGTATTTAGGTATGTTCTCCAGTATATCCATTGTCTACGAATTTAGTGGAAAATGCTTAATAAACGGGCAGTTTCCAATATTGCCGCCTTGATGGAATTAAGAATTAATAATTAAGAATTAATAATTTTTTCTATTTGAAATCTTATTAGTCTCTATTGGTTTAGCTTTTAAATTTGTTACAAATGAATCTGGAGACCACACTCACTCCAATCACGCAAAATCAAAATAATCACAGTTCAGACAACTTCGAAAGCACATAACAATTCAATCATACAGCAATTCAACCCTATGCTTTACCCGGCTATAAGTGAAAATCAACCGGAAATTGAGTGTTTTTGTTTGCCCAAAAGCCTTACTTTTGCAACCCCTTAGCGTATTTCTTTTGAAATAAGCATAAGCGCGGATGTGGCGAAATTGGCAGACGCACTAGACTTAGGATCTAGCGGAGCAATCCATGTAGGTTCGACCCCTATCATCCGCACAAACGAATACTGAACAAGGAACAAGGAACGCTGAATTTTGAACTTCAATATTCGAAATCCTTGTTCCTTGTTCGATATTCACTAAAAAACAACAGAAAAAATGGCTACAGTAGTTAGAGAAAACATCGGTTTACTGAATGATAAGTTAACCGTTAAAATTGCAAAGGAAGATTATGTTCCTGCATTTGAAAAAAGCCTGAAGAGTTACAGCAAGAACGCCAATATACCCGGTTTCCGCAAAGGCATGGTGCCCGCAGGTATGATTAAAAAAATGTATGGCCCTTCCATTTTTAATGATGAAGTGCTGAAGACCGTTGAAAAAGAACTGATGGGTTATCTGCAGACAGAAAAGCCTGACATCTTTGCACAACCCCTTCCGCTTGATAATGACCTGAGCAAGGTTGATCTGAACAATCCTTCTGATATTGAATTTGGTTTTGAGATCGGTTTAAAACCTGAATATAAATTACCTGATTTCAGCAAGGCCAAACTTACTTTGAATAAAGTAAAAATCACCGATGAAATGGTAACGGAAGAACTGAGCCGTATGCAGGTTAAGGGCGGCAAGATGACTGAACCTGAGACCATCGATAATGAAGAGAATGTATTGAATGTAACTTTTACTGAATCTGATGAGAATGGCAATCCTGTTGAAGGCGGTATCGTAAAAGAAAATTCGCTGTTGCTGAAATATTTCTCAAAGACTTTACAGAAACAACTGAAAGGGAAAAAACAGGGTGACCATATTATTTTTCAACTTGCAAAAAGTTTTGACAAAGACATGATGGATAATATTCTTCATGATCTCGGCCTTGAAAAAGATGACGCGGAAGCAGCTAAAAAATATTTCCGTCTTGATATTACCAAAATTGGTTTTGTAGAAAAGCGTGAGCTGAATGAAGAATTTTTTAATGAAGTATATCCGGGTAGAAGCATTGCAACGGAGGACGAACTGCGCAGCGAACTGAAAAAAGAAATTGAGCAATACTGGGGAAGCCAGAGCAGGGTTCAGTTACAGGATCAGATCTATCATTATCTGCTGGATGAAACCGAAATGGAATTTCCTGCGGAATTTTTAAAACGCTGGTTGCAGAATGGCGGCGAAAAACCTAAAACTGCAGACGAAGCCGAATCAGAATATCCGGGTTTCAGCAATTCTTTAAAATGGACATTGATCAGTGATAAACTGGTTCAGGATAATAATCTGCAGGTGGGCCAGGATGAACTGAAAGAATTTATGAAGGCTGATGTGATGCGTTATTTTGGCCAGATGCAATTGCCTGAAGGTGCGGATACTTCATGGATCGACAGTTATGTTGACCGCATGATGAAAGATGAAAAACAGGTGGATGGTACTTACAGAAGATTGCTCACTGATAAATTATTCAACTGGGCTGAAACACAGGTGAAGCCAAAAGAAAAAGAAGTGACTTCGGAAGAACTGCAGAAAATGCAGCACAATCATCAACACTAATTAAGAATTAAAAATTAATAAAAAAAATTCCTTCAGGTTGAAGGAGTTTTTTTTTATCAGATGAAGTTCAATAAGCAATAGAAGTTCTTAATTTTTAACTCTTAATTTCTTTTAATGTGCTCCGCCAGGACCACTCTCGCTTCATGCACCTGGTCTCCTAAAAAAGCTTCTTTGGGAATGATAAAAAAACTACGTGGATTAAAATATAAATGAAAGAAGTGTGGACTTTCCATCCAGCTGCTTAATTCATTCCAGGGCCAGGAACGGTGACCGCGGTCGTTCTCGATCATAAAACCGCTATCGTCAAAAGTCGCTTTGAACCTGTCTTTGAAGGTAACCGCCTTGCGGTAGATCATGTTCGGTAACAGGAACCAGAAAACCACCATCAGGCTGATCCATAAGATAGAACTGATCAAAAAAGCCATTGGTGAAATTTTCTTGAAATAAAAAAAAGCAGCTGACACGATCGCAAAAACATTTACGAGTATCATCATTACTTTTATTTCCCGGCGGGTAATAAAATGATAGCGCAATGCCTGGATCACTTTTTTCTTATCATAAACAAAAAACTGGGAAGTCATGAGGCAAAGGTAATCGTTCAGTTGATAAAGTTAACAGAGTTGATAAAGTAGATAATGTAAATACAGTAAATTGGTTAGCCGTCTCCATATCAACTTAGTCAACCTTATTAACTTTATTAATTTCTTCAACTTTATCAACCTTCACCTTTGGCTTCGCTTCATTGATTGTTTTCACCATACCATAAATGCTCATTCCGATGGCTATGACGTAACTGAATGCATTCAGATTTGAGAGTACATCCCACAATGCCCCCAGCCAACCTCTTGTTTCGCCCGTGCGGTAATCGGCCTGCAAAGGCAGTGGATGTGTAAAAAGGCCTGGCTTATTTAAAATCATTGTCGAACCCATGCTTAAAAAATAGATCGCAACCAGCGCGATAAAGAAATATTTCAATGCTCCCGCAAGACCGGGAATAATATAGTCTCTGAATGTATTACCTGAAGCTGCGGCAACTTTTTGCCGCTGATCTTTTTCCATCAGTAAAAAAATAATGATGGAGACCACGATCAATGAAATAATGATCTTGATAACAACGGGGATGTCGGGAAGTATCCAGCTGACAAGCCCGAGACCGATACTGGTCACTTCATTTGTGCCGGGTTTTACTGCACTCATTTTGAAAGAATTTATTTAATAAAAAATTTATTCCTCTACAATCAGTATCACAAAGTAAAGGAACAGTTTTTTATTTTCCTGTCAAAACGAAATTTATATTGTCCCGGCAATAGTTAAAAAAAAATTATAGTAGTTCCGGAATTAAATTTTATTTACAGCTCTCGCCGGCAACTTTTCCGCCACCGTCAACAGGCAAACCGCCAATGGGCCTGTCTTTCAGCGCAGCATTCATAAAGCTTACCCTTCGGTTAGCTGCTTTGCCATCAGGCGTGCTGTTATCTGCCACCGGTTTGTTACCACCAAAGCCTACCGGCAATAATCTTTTGCAGTCAACACCCATTTTTACCAGGGCCGCGCAAACGGCCATCGCCCTTTTTTCTGAAAGCTCCTGGTTCTGAACGGGGCTTCCTGAATTATCAGTATGGCATTCTATTCTCAATAAACTGATATAAGATTTGTCATCAAGATATTTTTTAAGGATCTGAAAGGCAGCATCGCTTTCTGGTTTTAGAATGGCAGTGCCTGGTTCAAAACTGACAGACTGATCCATCTTCACTTCATTTCCTTCCAGCCTGTATGATTGCGCAGAAGCAACGTATGCACAAAACGACAGCAACAGGGCAACTATTATTTTCATATAAAATATTTGTCAGCAAATATCATTTTTCTAAAAGGGAAATGCAATACCCTGCAAACGGTATATATTCATTCATTTAGTTTGTATATTCAATTAATCAAATGATGTCTTTTTCCAAAAGAAATATAGAAGTAAAACTTTCCAAAACTTCAATTTCCCTTAAAAGAAATGAGCTTCTCATTTTTTTACTTTTTACTTTTTACTTTTTTTCAAACATCTCTTGCAATAATACTTCTGCTCATCCTCCACGAATCATTGACCGGGCATTTTATTTCTGGAAATCAAGCTGGCAGCCCGGTTCATACGAAAAACAAAAACTGGATTCATTGAAGGTGAATGATATTTATCTCAAATATTTTGATGTAGCTTGGGATGCAGGAAGCCATCAGCCCATGCCGGTTGCCATGATCCGCTTTAAAGAAAAACCCGCTTATAACATCACACCGGTTGTATTCATTACCAATGAATGCCTGCAGCAAACGGATACTTTGCAGATAAAAGATCTTGCAGATAAAATTCTTTCTGCCATTGTAACAATCAATACGACCAATGCTATTGACAGTATTAAAGAAATACAGATTGATTGCGATTGGTCGGCAACAACCAGGGAAAAGTATTTTGCATTGTTGAGAGAGATCAGGGAAAAGCTGTACAGAATATCGAACAAGGAACAAGGAATTTTGAAAAAGGAAGAATTTAAAGTGCAACTCTCCTGCACCATTCGGCTTTATCAAATTAAATATCGCGACAAAGCCGGTATACCGCCTGTAAATAAGGGTTTGCTGATGTGCTATAATATGGGCAATCTGAAAAATATCAGCAGTGCCAACTCGATCATTGAAAAAAAAGAATTTGACAAATACATCACAGGCCTTTCTTCTTATCCTTTGCCGCTCGATATTGCGTTACCCATTTTCGACTGGAAGGTTTGGTTCCGCAATGGACAATATCATGGCATTACTGAAGCATTCCCGGATTCTTTATTGTTATCCCCAGTTTTTATAAAAAAAGAAAACAGGTACTACGTAACATGCGACACGTTACTCCAGGGTTATGATTTTAAAAAGGGTGATCTTTTACGTTATGAGGAGAGCCGGTTACGCGACATAATTGACATTGCAGATGATGTAAGTCTCCATTTGAAAAATACCCGTTGCAAGGTAGCACTCTACCATCTGGATGCTGTACTTTTAAATAAATATTCGACACATGAACTGGAAAGTATTTATAACAGCCTGCGTTAGTGCAGCCATGATTTCCTTCCCGCAAAACATGATCGGTTGTGGTGGTGAAACGGATCCATATGATTATTATTCTACTTTCTTTCACAACAATCTGCCGGATGCAAAAGGTTACAAACCTTTTTATTACAGTGGCTATACTTTTTTATACGACGAACAGGAACCGGCCTCGGTTGCCAATCTGCTGAGCACAGAATGGGCAGGCTATTGCGGTACACCGGTAACAGATAAAGACGCTTTTCAATTTGTAAATAAGTATGCGTGGAAAGATCTCAATAATTTATATTTCAATATAGAAAAAAATCAGCCACTGAAAATTCCTGATTCTGTTAAACACAACAGCATGACGGATTATTTTATACAAAATAAAGACCTTGAAGGTTTGGGCTACCTGATGTATGCCAAGCTGGTAGAGCCTTCTGTGCGAGGTGGTTCAGATTCATGGGAAGCACCACAACGCGACAGTTTGAAAATGGCAAAGCTTATCAAGAACGGTCAGCAATTATTTTCTGTAGCAAAAAAAGATTTCTTTCAATTGAAATATGCTTACCAGGTATTGCGGCTGGCGCATTACAGCGGCCGGTATGAAGATGTGATCAAATGGTATGATGATTATAAAATTGAATCGAACAAAAGCAGTGAATTGTTACCGCAACTTTGTCTTGCTTTAAAAGCCGGTGCATTATTCCATACCGGAAATAACAAAGAAGCCGCTTATCTTTTCAGTAAAGTGTTTGCGGCGGGGGTGGCTAAACGCATCAGTAATTATCTTGGCTTTACCTGGAGTTATAAAACCGGTGAAGACCGTGAGAATTATTTATCACTTTGTAAAAACAATGATGAGAAAGCCAATATGCTTGCCTTGTTTGCGATGAGCAGTTCGGGCAGTGAATTGCCGGCTTTAAAACAGATCTATTCATTAAGTCCGGGCAATAATGTGCAGGAAGTATTGGCGGTAAGAGAAATCAATAAATTAGAAGAAAAATATTTAACGCCTTATATTCAGAAACAACCCGGCGGATTATCTTATTATTCTTATTATGCTGCCGATAATACTGATAGTATTGCAATGGTTTCCGGAAAGGAATTGTCAGACCTTGCATCTTTTTTCCATTCCGTTGCAAAGAGCGGTAAATCCAGTAACAGCGGTCTTTTCGAAGTGTCTGCTGCTTATACGGCTTACATGAATAAAGATTTTTCTTCTGCAAAAAAATACATGGAGGCTGCTGAAAAATTATCGCTTACGCAGAAAGTGAAAGATCAACTGATGCTTACGAGGTTGTTGGTAAATATCAGCAGTAAGGATGTGATTGATAAAAATTTTGAAGAAGAGATTTTGCCTTCCGTACAATGGTTATTAAAAAAATCAAAGGAAACAAAAGTGGAGCAAATCGGATACTGGGACGTAAATCAGTGGGCATTATTTTACAGGAATCTCATGACCGATGTACTGGCAAAACGCTATCATGCACAGAATGATCTGCAAAAAGAAGCTTTGTGTGTCGGGGCTGCGGATGGTATTGGCAATTCTTATTCAACCGGAGCTGTTAGCTTTTTAAGAGACAAATTCAGCAGTAAAGATGTAGAAAAAATGTTTGCATTGATGGACAGTAAACAGTTAAATAAATTTGAAAGCTTTCTCATCAGTAATAATAAAATAAAGAAAGCTGATGTGATCGATTTTGCCGGAACAGCTTATCTGCGTGATTATAATTATGATAAAGCCATTGAATGGTTCAGCAAAGCAGATAAAAAATCACTCAGCATTGATACCAATCCGTTTATTGACCTGTTGTATGATCAGGAAGAGAGGTTACCTGTTGAAGCAAAGTTCGGGACAACCAAACTTGCGTTTACCCAGGAAATGAAAAGACTGCTGCAACAGACGGGGACAGATAAATTAAACGCAGCAAAATATTATTACCGGTATGCACTTGGTCTTTATAACATGACCTATTATGGTCACGCATGGAAGTTGGTGGAATATTACCGCAGCGGCAGTGATGGTTATGGCATACCAAAGGATGCAACTGATTTCAAAAAAGAATATTACGGCGCATTAAGTGCATTGCAATATTTTGAAAAAGCGATGAATGCATCAACAGATAAAAATTTTAAAGCCCGTTGTTTATTCATGATGGCGAAATGCAGCCAGAAGCAGGTAAAGCAACCGCAATATGAAGATTATACCGGAAATGATGGGTATGATAAAATGGATGCGGATACCAAATTGTATTGGCCTTTGTTCATGAACAATAAATATTTTCCTCAACTGATCAAAGAATACAAAACCACTCCGTTTTATAAAGAAGCGTTTAACAACTGCAGTTACCTGAGAGATTTCGTAAAGAAAAAATAGATGGCCATAAAACACAAAAACGCGAACCGGTAGCTGTTCTTATTATCAGCTTTGTGCCTTTGTGTCTTTGCGGTTCAAATCGAAATAGCTGCAGATCTTTTCAGCATTGACCATTTCTTCCGATGGAACAGGAATAACAATGTTGTAGCCGTATTCAGCTTTTCCCGGCTTTTGTTCTGTTCCTTTAAAATTAAGTTCGGCAATCTTACTGCTGGTATCCAGTTTAACAGAAACTAATTTATTCACGTCATCATTCAATATCCATGTCTTTTTGGTACTGCTGATCTTGTAATTGGTAAAAATGATCTCTTCATCTTTTACACCGAATATCATTTTATACAAATTAAAAATAACCGCAGAAAAAGTCTTTAATAAAAAATAGATAACGATCACCAGGATGATCAGTACAATCACATACATCCAGCCGCCGATCCTGCCTCTCAGTAAAATATAATTTTTATCAATTAAAGGATAAGTGATGACAGCACTCAGTATTAAAGAAATGATGATGGCAATTCCAAGATTCCAGTCGTTGATGCGTTTGCGTGTCAGTTCGCCTTTTTTATAAATCCATCCGGTGATCATTTCATTCTGTGCCATGTACAGTTGTTTTGGTAAATATATCTTTCTGTATAAAAAGTTGAGTACCGGGAAGAGGGTATTTTGATAAGAGGTTGACCTCACCCTCAATCCCTGTCCTTCAGGAAAGGGAAGTTTGTTCTAAGGCGTATCTTGATTGAACAATAAAAATGCATACGTTAATAAAAAAACCACCAGCCTTTACACTGATGGTTCTTATGCTTGTGTTGATGTTCTCTATTGTTTAACTGCAACCCATGCTGTTGCCGCAGTTCAGGCATTTATAACAGGTGCCGCTGCGCACTGTTATGTGCCCGCAGGTATTACATGCCGGCGCATCGCTCTGCATACTTTTAGCCGCAGCATTTACCGCATCCAATCCATTGTTCTGAATTCTTGCAACGGGAGCGGCCCTGTGTGCGGCTACATGTTTTGTAGCCGGCACAGATGCGCCCATTACTCTTACATCACTCAGCTCCTGCGTACGCTCGCCAATGGTGGGGGTTTCAGGATCCCAGGCTTCGCTTCCTGAATTCAATACTTCCGGTTTATCCAGTACATGCACCAGGTCTGTTCTTCCAAGATATTCATACGCCAATGAGCGGAATATGAAATCAACAATGGAAGTGGTGGTCTTGATATTCGGATGATCCACCATTCCGCTTGGTTCGAAACGGGTGAATACAAATTTTTCTACAAACTCTTCCAGCGGAACACCATATTGCAATCCAATGGAAATAGCAATGGCAAAACAGTTGAGCATACTTCTCATCGTTGCACCTTCTTTTGCCATGTCGATGAAGATCTCTCCTAATGTTCCATCTCCATATTCCCCGGTGCGTACAAACAATGCCTGTCCGTTGATCTTTGCTTTTTGCGTAAAGCCGCGACGTTTGGCCGGCATACTCCTGCGTTCAACGATCATCGCGAGCTGACGTTTCAATACCGTATCCTTACTGCTCTGAACACGTTTGTTTACTTCATCCAGTAATTCTTCAACAGTGAGTTTACTCATGTCAACGATCATCGGCGCATTTTCTTTTATCTCTTCCACTTCTGCTGCTGCAGCTGTATCCTCTTTCTTTTTCTTATCACTTTTATTACTCAGTGGCTGACTTAGTTTGCTGCCGTCACGGTAAAGTGCACATGCTTTCAATCCAAGTTCCCAACTCATTTTATATGCTTCGGCGATGTCTTCAATCGTGCCTTCATTCGGAAGATTGATTGTTTTGGAAATAGCGCCGCTTAAAAAAGGCTGACACGCTGCCATCATCCTGATATGCCCGCTGTGATGAATGAAACGCTCTCCCTTATGACCGCATTTATTGGCACAATCAAAAACAGGATAATGTTCTTCTTTCAGATAAGGTGCACCTTCAATGGTCATGGTACCACAGATGTATTCATTTGCTGCATCAATTTCATCATCGGTATAACCCAATGCTTCCAGTAAATTAAAATTCCAGTCGTTGTATTGGTCGGGGTTGAAACCAAGTCTTTCTAATGTTGGTTCCCCCAATGTATATTTATTGAAAACAAAACCGATCTCAAAAGCAACGCCCATGGCTGCATTCAACTTGTTGATGTCTTCAGATAAAAATCCTTTTTCCGTTAATGTTTTTGGATTGATGAAAGGTGCTCCGTCCAGGGTTGCGTGTCCTTTTGCATAATTTACGATCTCTTCAATTTCTTTTTCACTGTATTTCAGATTGCGCAGAGCTGCAGGCACCGATTGATTGATGATCTTGAAATAACCACCGCCACTTAATTTTTTAAATTTCACCAAAGCAAAATCGGGTTCTACACCGGTGGTGTCGCAATCCATTACCAAACCAATTGTACCTGTTGGCGCAATTACTGTTGTCTGCGCATTGCGGTAACCGAATTTTTCTCCCAGCTTCACAGCATCATCCCATGCTTTTGTTGCAGCAGTCAATAAATAATCGGGACAATATTTTGCCTGTATGCCCTGTGGTTTTATTTCAAGACTGTCGTATGCTTCATTCGCATCGTAGGCAGCTGCACGATGATTGCGCATTACACGCAACATGTGTTTTTTATTTTCTTCGTACTTGCTGAAGGTTCCAAGATGAGAAGCAAGTTCTGCAGAAGTTTTATAGGCAATTCCCGTCATGATCGCAGTGATCGCTCCGGCAATACCTCTCGCAGCATCACTGTCATAAGGAATACCGCTTACCATTAATATAGTACCAAGATTTGCAAAGCCCAGACCCAATGTTCTGTAATCATAACTTAGCTGCGCCACTTCTTTGGAAGGAAACTGCGCCATCAGTACCGAAATTTCGAGTACGGTTGTCCAGAGACGAACAGTATGCTCAAACCCTTCTACATCAAAGGTGTTATTAGATGTATCAAAATATTTTGTAAGATTGACAGAAGCAAGATTACATGCTGTATTATCCAGGAACATGTATTCGCTGCAGGGATTGCTGGCGCGGATCCTTCCACCTTCAGGACAGGTATGCCACTCATTGATCGTGGTATCATACTGTGTTCCCGGATCAGCGCAGCGCCATGCGGCATAATTTATTTTATCCCAGAGTTCTTTTGCGCGAACTGTTTTCATCGTGCGGCCATCGCTGCGGCCTTTGAGTTCCCAATCTTTATCCTGTTCCAGGGCATAAAAGAAATCATTGGGAATACGAACAGAGTTATTACTGTTCTGTCCGCTGACTGTTTTATAAGCTTCGCCTTCGTAATCGCTCGCATAACCTGCTTCGATCAATGCGGCCACTTTCTTTTCTTCACCTACTTTCCAATCGATGAACTCCATGATCTCGGGATGATCCAGATCGAGGCAAACCATTTTGGCTGCACGTCTTGTAGTACCACCGCTTTTAATAGCGCCGGCTGCACGGTCACCGATCTTTAAAAAACTCATCAATCCTGATGAAGTTCCGCCACCACTTAATTTTTCACCTTCACCACGGATACTGCTGTAGTTGGTACCAACACCACTTCCATATTTAAAAATTCTTGCTTCGCGAACCCAGAGGTCCATGATACCACCATCATTTACCAGGTCATCTTCCACACTTAATATAAAGCAGGCATGCGGTTGCGGGCGCTCATAAGCTGAGGTAGATTTTTTTAGTTCGCCGTCAACAGGATCTATATAATAATGACCCTGCGGTTTTCCTTTAATGCCATAGGCTTCATACAAACCCGTATTGAACCACTGTGGAGAATTGGGTACGCATCCCTGGTTGAGGATACTGTACACGAGTTCATCATAAAATATTTCTGCATCTTTTGCAGAAGCAAAATAATTATAGCGTTCGCCCCAAACACGCCAGCAATGCGCCATGCGGTGTGCGACCTGTTTTACAGTGGTCTCTCTTCCGGTAGTACCATCCGGCTGCGGGATACCGGCCTTGCGAAAATATTTTTGTGCAAGAATGTCTGTAGCAATCTGGCTCCATTGCCTGGGAACCTCCACATTATCCATTTGAAAAACAATGCCACCATCCGGGTTTTTTATAACCGATGTGCGGTAATCGTATTCAAACATATCGTAAGTACTGGTGCCTTCTTTGGTAAAGTGGCGGGTAAACTGCATTCCTTTAGGAGATTGTTTTTTCGTTGACATGCGTAAAGAATATTGTGGGTTAAGTAATTGTTAAGCCCCCGGGGGAAGACGAAAGTATCTTTTGTGACGGAAAAAACAAACTGGTAAATATTAACACTTGTGGACAAATAACGGTGGATAATTTTATAAATCAACGGTGGTATGGCTTTGCTGATTTTTCCCCACGTTTTAAAAAAAATGTTTGTTTAAAATCTTGTTTTTTTCAATAAAAATCCAATGATCCTATTTTGTAATTTCCAAACCCGGAAACCTGTTTTTTCTGCCTGCTGAAGAGTGACTGCGGACGGGCATTGTACCTGATTACAGGCAGTTTTGTTGACTTCCCCGATTTTAGATTCCTGATTTGGTTTATATTTAAACGCTGCAATTTTTCAGAAATGTTTATGCTTAAAATAAATGCATCACAAATAAATCAGACTGACCGATGAGAACGGTGATACAACGGGTTACCCATGCCAGCGTGACCATTGAAGGAAAAATAAAATCGCAGATCAAAAATGGTTTGCTGATCCTGGTTGGTATTGAAGATGCCGATAATGAGGACGACATTCAATGGCTGAGTAACAAGATCGTGCAGTTGCGCATTTTTGATGATGAACAGAAAATTCCGAATATTTCTGTAAAGGAAAACGGTGCTGACATTTTATTGATCAGTCAGTTTACTTTACATGCTGCTACTAAAAAAGGAAACCGGCCTTCTTATTTAAAAGCGAGCAAACCTGCCGTTGCAGAGCCCATGTATGAACGGATGATTGTGCAACTTGAAAAAGATCTTGGCAAAAAAATATTTACCGGAACATTTGGCGCCGATATGAAAGTGGAATTATTGAATGATGGCCCGGTGACAATTGTGATTGATACGAAGAATAAAGAATAGTTTTATTCCACGGATTTTAAAGGATTACACGGATTTTAATACAGAAAATACAGGATTAAATTGAGTGTTAGACTTCTTTCTATTTTTCAATTACATGTAGTTTTATTATTGAAAATAAGAATGATGATGGATTTAATTTCTAAAGAAAAGACTTTTGAGATCATTGGAATTTGT
This sequence comes from Ferruginibacter sp., assembly GCA_040003235.1. Lineage (GTDB taxonomy): Bacteria > Bacteroidota > Bacteroidia > Chitinophagales > Chitinophagaceae > Ferruginibacter. Next base: position 39,019 of record JBDUCW010000032.1, read on the forward strand.
ATGAAAATTCATGCAATATTAGGAATGGGTTTAAAAGAAGTGAATTATAAAGATGCTATGGAAATAGATTTTAATGAAAGGAAAATAGCATTTGAAAGAGAAAAAAAATTTACTGTCAAATACAAAGGCAAAGATTTACGTAATCCATACAAAGCAGATTTCGTTGTTTTTGATTCGCTAATCTTAGAAATAAAATCTGTCAGTTGCATACTCGATTGTCATCTTGCGCAGGCATTGAGCTATCTTGCTGTATCGGGATTAAGGTTGGCATTGGTAATAAACTTTGGAGAAAGATCACTGGTTGTTAAAAGAGTTGTTCTTTAATCCGTGTGATCCATAAAAATCCGTGTAATAAAAAATGACTATACAAGAAGCACAAAACGACGTTGACCAATGGATCAAAACCATCGGCGTAAAATATTTCAGCGAACTTACCAACCTTGGAATACTAATGGAAGAAGTAGGCGAATTATCGCGCCTGATGGTTCGCAAATATGGCGACCAATCTTTTAAGGAAACCGACAAGGGAACTGAGTTAGGCGATGAAATGGCTGACGTTTTATGGGTACTTATCTGCCTTGCCAATCAAACCGGAGTGGATTTGACAGATGCATTGAAAAAGAATTTTGAGAAGAAGACAAGCCGCGATGCCGATCGACATAAAAATAATGAGAAGCTGAAATAGGCAAAGCAACGTTTTCATTACCACGGCTGTCATCTCAAAAAAAAATACATGCGAAAAATTATTCTTGCTGCCTTTTGTTTTTGCATTGCGTCATTTGCCAATGCGCAAAAATTTGAGATCAGTACACAATTATACGGTGGTCTTTTTAGCTTTAATGGTAATAGTCAGGGAGTAAGTAACACGACAATCGTATATGATAATTCATCTTATGGTCTCGGCGTGTACTCAGCAAAGCCGTATGGAAAAACGCCGGGCACTTCCATTGGCGTAGGCGCTCAATTTACATTCGTAACAAAATCAAATGTTTTATTTGCATTTAATACAGGATATGATAATCTTGGCAGCACTACCAATATCAATGAAGTGCGTGAAGAAGGTGTCATTCTTAATATTTATCCAGCAACTGGTAAAACAAAGCATCGCTCTCAATACATCAATATCATTCCGCAAATTGGTTATCGAATTAACGCAGGTGAAATAAAAGTTGATTTGATGGCAGGTTTTAATATTGCCCAGTGCCTCGACACAAAAGAAAAGCTAAATGCAAAAACGCAAACCAGAACCTATACTGCCGAAAATAAAACCACGCACCCAAAAACAGATCCCCGTCCGGAATTAGGATTTACCGTACATTATAAGAAGTTTGGTTTTATCAGTAGCTATCAATGGGGTGTAAAAAATTATTACGGTCTGTACATTGGTGGTACAAAACCGGAAGCATTTACAAGATTTTTAAAACTGGGACTTTCCTATCGGATTTTCTAATACAAATTTTGTTACACAGATTCAAGTCGATTACACGGATTAAGATAATAATATTGTTACGAATAGTCCTGTATTAATCGGTGTAATCCTTTTAAATCCGCGTAACAAAATTTGTATTCTTAATCTCCGCAATAAATGACAATAAAAGACGCACAACAACAAGTTGACCAATGGATCAGAACCAATCAAACCGGTGTAGATCTTACGGATGCACTGCAAAAAAATTTTGAAAAGAAACCAAACCGGGATGCACAACGGCACCAGGACAATCAAAAAATAAAATAATCATGATCGCTTTATTGATATCAGTCAGTTCTTTTTTTTATTCAGACAGCAATCAGCATCCGATCGATGTACATTTAAAAGATTGTCTGGCCGCTTCACATGCCACCATGCCAAGAGCGCATTGCTATACCACAGCGTACAATGCCTGGGAAAAGGATATCAATGCAACAGAAAAAAAATTATTGTCAAAAGCAACAGCGGCACAAAAAACAATATTACATGCAGATCAAACTGCCTGGGAAAAAGAAAGAGATGTTGCGTTTCAGAATATTGCAGATAAATACAACAACAGGCGGGGCACGGGTTATATCCCGGTAAGAATTGAATTGCGGATGCAGGTGCTTCGCAAACGGGCGCTGACATTGGAAGCAGCACTTCATCAATAATCTTTTTAAAAACAGGATTACAAATTTCATCTCACACAACCTTCTCCTGCATTATCTTTGCCGCATTATGGCAAACGAAATTAATTTCCAGGATCTGATCGGTCATTGTAAAGAATACGGTTATATTTTCCCTTCTTCAGAAATATATGATGGGCTGCAGGCGGTATATGATTACGGTCAGAATGGTGCACAACTCAAAAAAAATATCCGCGATTACTGGTGGAAGAGTATGACGCAGCTGCAGGATAATATTGTTGGTATTGATGCTGCCATTTTCATGCATCCTACTACCTGGAAGGCCAGTGGTCATGTTGATAATTTCAGCGATCCGATGATCGATAACAAAGACAGCAACAAAAGATACCGTGTTGATCATTTGATTGAAGGCTA
>JBDUCW010000128.1:0-13867 GCA_040003235.1 Ferruginibacter sp.
TAATGACAATTGAACCGCAGGTCCCACTGTTGATGATACCGCTGCCTGTAGCAGCTGCAGCAGTATAAGTTCCGTTCAGTGTGGCAGCAGTGGTTAAAGAAGTAAAGGTCCTGTTACTTCCTGTACCGGTACCTCTTACTGTAATGGAAGTAATATCCACGGTAGCAGAAAAAATAAAAAGGCTGCTTCCGGTTGGTGCTGATATACTGTATCCATCGCATGTAGTGCTGCCGAAGCTGATCGAGCCACCGGTTACGGCTTTGTTATACGTTCCAACTCCCGGTTGGGTATACCCTACAGGCGATCCGGTTGCAGGTGCGCTGGCGAAATCAAAAGTAACCTGGGCTTCGGTAACATTGTATGCTACCAGCATCAGTAAAAAGTAAAAAATTTTCTTCATATACAATCGTTTTGGTTTAATTATAAATAAATGTTGACACAGTCCGACAACCGGAGGCCGTCATTATATGTGTCATTCGAAAAGCTATTCTTTCTGAATTGCTGTGGCCAGGCCTGGATAGCAGACCCTGGAATTGCAGGAGGAGATTGGATAATTATAAAAAATACAGAACGCTTATAAAAAATAAAGACCGCTGGTTGTTATGATCTTTATGATTTATACTGATTTGAATTGCTTTCTGGTATCAAAGAAATCATATTGAAATCAATCTTAAAAATCTGCGTTCCATTTTGATAAATTCAAGCACAGAATTTTATTGTTTAATAAGTTTTACATATTGTATATCTGCACCATTGACAAAAACCAACTGGTAATTTCCTTTTGCAAAATTATCCAGGCTGATTGTTGTCTGTGTTGCATTTGTTATTACAGGATAGCTGCTGATCTTTCTGCCATCGAAAGCATACAATTCGATTGTTGCCCCTGCCACTGCTTTTGCATGTGTAACAAAAACATTTTCTTTTACAGGGTTCGGGAAAATACTTAGTACCGCTCCCTTTTTATTATTTATCGCGATAACAATGCTGTATTTGAATTTACCATCCTTATCCACCATTTTCAAACGGTAATAAGCAACCCCATTCACAATGGTTGGATCATTAAAAGAATACACATTGCTGAGTGCGCCGTTATTCGCGTTCACGTTGCCGATGTTATTGAACGACCTGCCATCTGCACTTCTTTCAATTTCAAAGTGTGATGCATTGATCTCGTTTTCCGTTCTCCATGACAGCTTCACCACCCCTGCATTGCTGCTGGCATTGAATGAAAGCAATGTGAGCGGTATTGCATGGATGTTACCGACAATGAACGGTGAAAAAGAAGTAAAGCCACCTGCAGTAGCAGTATAAGGATTGGCCCCTGCAACCGTTGCGGCGGTCTCTTCCCAGTAAATACCATTGTAATGGCCGATCACCGTAGCTGCGTTCCTGTCGAATGCCGGAGCTTCATCACCGGTGCCTGCACTTGCTGCATTCCAGGTGGGCGTGAGTGTTACACTACTTCCGCCGGGTACATCTTCGGAAATGTCCCATTGCATGTTCACTACTTTGGTGGGATCAAGCGGTGCATTGTCTATGGTAGTTTTTACACTTACCGCAAAATTATCTGCGATGCCGCTGTTGCTGATCGTGATCGGATTATAAGCAGTGGCGGAAGGCCCGATCGGGAAGACCGTATTTCCTGCGCCCACATTATTGATCTTGAGTTTCCCTGTTCCGTTGGTGACAATATATTTCGTTATTGTATTTCCAACAAGAGAGGGTGTTGCGATAGTATTGGCTCCCAATATTAATTTACCCTGTGTAAGCGTAAGGGTGCCTGCCAGTGCAGTTCCTGCGGTCAAGGTCAGATCGGCCGGATTATTAACCGTCAGCGCATTTGCCGCGGCAGGTAATGAAGTACCGGTAGTTTGCGCCCCCGTTCCGTTAAAGATCAAATTACCTGTTGTACCGAATGTTTTTGTCCCTGAGACAGTAATATTTCCATCAAGGCCGGTTGCAGCAGCACTGCTTAAAATTCCGGCAGCTGATAACGTAAATCTGCCCGGACCGCTGATGACATCTGTTCCCATGTTAAGTGTTCCACTCACGGTCATTCCAAATCCGGTGGAAGGCAGGGCCAGATCGGTAGCAAGATCATAAATGCCGGTTATAAACCAATTGGTGTTAACGGCGCTTTGTGCGTAGGTAATGGTTTTATTTGTTCCGGTAAGTTTTATGTTCAGTGTATTCGGGCCGCTTGCATTTGAAGCGAATGTTCCGCCGGTTACATTGAAATCACTTCCTACAAAAAGGGTATCTGCATTTGGATTTGTTTCATAGAATTTTACTGATCCGCCTGTTTGATAATATCCTCCGGGGAATGTAACTTTTGCATTCGCAACAGTATAACCAAAAGTAATGTATTGAGTACCGGTATTGGCAACAGTAAAGCTGCCTGCTACATTACTGGTAAGATTATCGCGGATAGCGTAATAGTTTGTCTGCGAAGGGCAGTTCCAGCTGATATTTCCGTAGGTAATGCCTGGCTTAAATATTCCGGTCTGGCTGGTACTGATGCCGGTCACTGCAAACATTGAACCGGGCTGGCATTTAAGGTTTGCAGGTGTATTATTGCTGTTGGTATTGTGCTGGTAAATTCCACCGTTGTTGACATAAACACTGTCGCCGGCGTTACTCAGGTTCATGGAAGTTGTTGAGTTTACAAATGTTCCATTGATAACAACAACCACATTTCCATTAGTACCCAACTGCCCGTTGGCGGTAAAGGTTCCATCGATCTGCAGGTCGGTCGTTCCTACAGCAGGTGCGTCATTGGCAAGGTTCAATGTTGCACCGACAGCAAGTATCATCGAACCACCCTGTTTAATAACGGTGCGGTGTATATAGCCCGAACCGTTTGCAAGTGTCGCGGAAACTGTTACTGCGTGTCCGCTCAGAATGGATATCAATCCCGAATTATTATAAACAGGATAAGCGGGAGCTGGTGTTACCCAGTTCGTGCCGTCATATCTTTCCCAGGTGTTAAGGTCAGTCCAATCGCCACTCTGGTGTGTCTGATAATCACCAGCAACAGGATTCAATGTTGATAATCCTGTTACGTAGAGGTTTTTTATCTTACCATAACGTCCGTTACTTGAACTTCCGCAACTGTTATATATCCTGAAAGTGAGTGTTTGTCCTGCATTGAGTGTAATACCGGTTGTACCATTAAAGGCAATCCTGTAATTGCTGTTGGTACCGGCGGTCTCATTGTTCAACAATATCGGGTTGGCAAAACTGCCAAGGCCACCCGTTCCCGTTACATCGGTTGAATCTGCAGTGGTGAAACCTGTTTTTGAGTATACAACCGCCAGTTTAGTATTGGAATTAGTGTTATAAAAAGAACTGTTTAATATCAGTGAATCGATCCTGAGTGAATAAGTTGATGTTGCCGTAACAGTGAATTGCTCATAGATGGTACGGTTTAAATTACCGCCCGGCCCTCCCACTGCTGTTGTCCAGGTACCATCTCCATTTGAAGACGCTCCGTATGCCTCTCCATACAAGGTAGAATAAGCAGGAACTGCAGCTAAAGTTGTTCCGTTTGATAAAAATAATTTCGCGAAAGTTGGTGTACTTGCAGTAACACCGGCTGCCCTCACTGTTGCACTGTCGAGATTATTGGTAGTAAATGGCCATTGCTGCAGCAGTACTGATTGTGTCAGCGGTGTGCTCTGCACGTTTCCTGTTACCGGAACATTGACTGATGCAGCACCTGTGCTTGTATGCGTGATATTACCACTGTAAGCTCCTGCAGAAGCTGCATTCAGTCTTACAGAAATAGTGGTTGTTGCTACGTTTCCGGAAACTGGTGACAATGTTATTGGTGTAGCACTGTTGTTCCAGGTTGTACCTCCATTGGAAGAGATTTCATATCCTGCCGGTGCAGTAATAATGATATCATTGGTGAGGCTTGCTCCTGAAACTGTGTATGCCTGTGTGTTAGAAGGAATTCCTACACCCTGCACAAAACTGCCCAATGTACCCGATGTTGTAATAGTGGGTGTGCTGGAAATCTGAATGGTATCTGTGATATGCGGAATGTATCCGGCTTTTGATGCACGGATATAATAATAATAAGTCTGACTGGGTGGTGGAATAGCCTCGGTATAATTAAAGTTGACAGCAGTATCATTTACTGAGGTCTGGGTATTGATGATACTGAAGCTGACGTTGTCATTACTCCTGTACAGATCATACTGAATGCCGCTGATCGGCCAGCTGATATTCCAGTTAAATGTTGATGTAGTAGTGCCCTTGGTTCCCCTGAAATTAGAAACTGCGATATCTCCACCATTGGTAACATTACAGAAACCTGCCATTACACCGCAGGGATCCCATGATCCGAAAATATTCGCGTTGGTATAAGTAGCAGAATCTGATTGCGTAAATTGATATGACCATGGCACACGCTGACTTACATCAACAAGGCTGCCATTAAAATATTTACTGTTGTACTCAGCATAAGTAAGATTGGCCGTAATAGTATTGGCATCCCATGTAGACCAACCCGTAGGTTGAATATGGCTGCTCATTACGGTACTCAGGTAAACTGCTTTCTGTCTTGTAGCAGCTTCACTTGGACTTGGCCATGGACGGCTTAAATAATAAAGCGTACCGCCGGTATTGTTCATGAGTTTATTGTCACGGAATACAAAACCGTAGGTTTGCCCTGAAGGTGTATTCGGCGCCGTTATGTATGATGAACTTGTGCTGGGCCTTGTTTTGGCATAGATAACACATGAATCGAAAACAGCAGCAGCACTACCAAAAATGAAGTCAACGTTTCCATCAATATAGCAATTGCGGAAATATTGGCGCGGTGTTCCTGAGCCTTTCAGGTATAATGTATCCTGGTTGCCAAGGAAACGGCAATTCTTAAATGCAGCGCGATCGGCATTTACCAGTACGGCTACTGCCTGTGATCCGTCACCGAATGTATTTGCAAAAGTGATGTTGATGGCAGTGAAGTCGTTTCCTGCAATGGAAAAGCTTGCAGAGTTCTGTGTGCCGAGTATTGTTGCAGGATCATCATAATAAATAAAAACGTTGGCTACGCTTTCGCCTACCAGCTGTATGAAAGTTTTGTTGGAAGCAACACTGATCTTTTCACGGTATTTCCCATTCTTTATAAAGATAACCCAGGGCGTTACAGCATTGGTGGGAGCAGCATTTAATGCCGCCTGAACAGTTGTGTAAGCACCACCTGCACCTGTTTTATCAACAACTGCATCATAACCAAATACGGAACCTGAAATGGAAAAGAAAATGAATAAAAGAAATATGGAGGGAAACTGCCTGATGCGCAGCAAACTACCGGGTAGATTTTTTTTCATCTGCAAGAATCGTTTTTTTTAATGCCTGATGTTTAAAAACAGGGTTAGGTCCTGCTTTTTTTACCGTATAAAGTTGGCAAAAAAAATAATACCGCCGGATGCTATCTATGCAATCGTTCCCGAACTAACCATCCTGCTATTACCTGCCATCAAAATGGCCAGATACTGACATAAAAAAGTGGGGATTTTTTTACCATGCTTGCGCCTTCGTGACCGTTTGTAGAGTCGTGGCTCAACTACCTTCCATCGATCATTAATTGATATACTGTATTATGCTGTTAAAATACGGAACGAAGATTTTTACTATAGTAATGATTTTTAATAAAAGAATATACAAAAAATCATGATCATCGACTCAATCTTGAAAATCTGCGTTCTATTTTGGTAAAATGAAATGGCGCAAAGCGTTAAATTATATAATTATTGGATAATGATCTTTGAATTAAAACTATCTGTTCCGCTGATGATCTTTACCTGGTAAACACCGGCTTCAAGATTACCGGTATGCAATTGATAGCTGCTGCCTTTCACTTCATAACTACTGATCCGGCGGCCGGCTATATCTGTTATGCTGATGCTGAATTTTTCTGATCCTGCAACATACACATTCAATACATCATGCACCGGATTCGGATATAACTGAACAGTCATGCTTTTGTCGAAATTCAGTTTCCTTGTTTCACTGAAAGCTGCTCTTCCATCGAGATCATTTTGTTTCAGACGATAATAAATAATTCCGCTTTTATTTCCGGCATCATAAAAGGTATATGACTTTTCAGTATTGCTGTTGCCTGCAGCTGCAATGGTTGCGATGGTTGTCCATTGAATTCCATCCGCACTTCTTTGTACTTCAAAATTTCTGCTGTTGATCTCCTGCGCGGTTGTCCAGTTGATCACGGCAGTCATTATATTTTCTTTCCTTACATTGAAAGAAGAAAGTTTAACCGGGATCGGGTAAGCACTGCTGGCAAAAAAGAAAGTGCCAAATGATGCTGTCTGGAATTCCACATAATAACCATTCTGATAAGTACCGAACACCGCGCTGGCAATTGACGTTAAACCTTCAGGTGTTGTTGACAATGCAGTGAGACAGGTATTATCATTTACTCTTAATATATGCAGATCAGCAATGGTTATCAATAATGGATCCACTGCTTTCAATGCATCAAATTCTGCTTTTGAAATATACAAACGCACATTCACCGGCTGGGTGATCAGTGCCGGGTTCTGCGGCGTAAGCGTGATATTGCGGTTAAGATAATAATGCCCGCTGCCATCATTGCGTAAAGTGTTGGTTGTATAATAAGATGCATTGAACGCTCCGTAACCGGCGTTATCCAGAATGGCAGCAACAATATGATTACTGTCTGTTGATGCAGTGTAAGAAGGAGAAAGATAATAGCTGTAGCTGGTATCCCTTGCATATAACCACTGACTGGTTGCGGACGAAACAAACCCTTTTGCTGTAACACAACTGTTAAGTGTACCCACTGCAGTCAGTGTATCCCCGTTGATATAATTTTCAAGATTATTATACCCACTTGTTGAACTGTAATTGTTCCTGTCTGCGGCATTCGCAGGATTAAGTCCTCTTGCATTTTCCCAGTTATCCGGCATGCCGTCATGATCAGAATCTGTTTGTGCTGTACCGTTAGCAAGCGCCGGCCATGCGTCTACGGTAGTTGCGTATGGAGTTCCATGCGGATAACCGCCCTGTACATCTATTAATTTGCCCGTGCGGTTTCTTACATCATTCATTATACGCTGGTCGAGTGTATCCCTGTTGGGAAGCGAACATCCACCTCTTGCCAATACGGAAGTATAAGCATCTGTTGCCAGTTCCATATTAATCGGAATGGCTGCAAACGGAACCGTTACTTTAGCCGAAACAGTATCTGCAAAAGTCCCACTGTTCATAGCAGCGCCTAACCAATTATCGTTCGTTACTGTAACACTGTTATCGCAATAATTCCCGGTGAGATAATATTTTCCGTAAGGAATAACAGGCGCCGTTTGTTTGTAAGGATTAATGAGCATGCTCCTGATATTTACACCACTGCTGCTGCTGTTGGGTGTGGAAGGACCATATTTATAATAATTGTTTACAACATTATAAGTGCCGCCTTCGCCACCATTGGTATTATAACTTGCCCAGTCATAAACAACATTGTTTCTGAAATCACCGGTATCTGCACCTACATTACGGATCCCGTCAAATCTTGGCGCCCGTCCCTTCACGTGAGCAAATAAATTATGATGATAAGTCGCGTGTTTGCCGTTCCATATTCCGCCAAAAGCATGCATTTCAAAATCCGGATCCCCGGTTTCAAAATGATAGGAATAATTCAGGGGTTCTGCGATCACACACCATTGAATGGTCAGACTGTCGCCTTTATAAATCGTCAATGATTCATCATCACTCCAACCGGAGGTACAATGATCAATAATTATTTTTTTTCTGCCATTGCCATTATCACCGAATGCATCATCATCACCACTTCCGTTAACCATACCGAGATTCTGGTTTTTATCTCCCAAACGGAAACGCATATACCTGACAATGATATTATCACCTCCCAGTAAAACAGGTCTGTCTGCAATGCAGATGCCTTCACCAGGAGCCGTTTGTCCTGCAACGGTAGTATTTGCTTTAATGGTTAATGCAGTTGCCAGATGTATGGTTCCTGAAATTCTGAAAACGATAATGCGGGCTGTAGTTCCGCCGTTGGTACAGGCATACCGAAAACTCCCAAGCGTATTTGCATCGGTAAGATTGGTAACCTCATAAACAGTAGCCGCAGTAGAAACAGACCCCCGGCCACCGCTAACAAATTTGCCGGCACCTTCAGCTGTTGGAAAAGCCAGCAGCTGTGCATTTGTATAAGAAAAAATAAATATAGAAAGTAAAGTAAAGAGTGGCTTCATGCAAAACGTTTTAGACATATAAAAATAGCCAACATTCAGCAATCAGCAGGATGGCAGAGATTCTATTTTTATGCAATCGATGCCACAGAACGCTGGTTAAAGGTTTAAGTCGTTTAGCATTTAATGTTGGCGATATACTGTTTCCCAACTATTAAACGATTGAAACCTTAAATGATTTTAAATGTACCTGTTAATAATATTCTCCAGGTATTCCTGTTTGCCGCTTACTGTTGCAGGCTCGCCGTTTTCTATTGCATACGTACGCAGATCTTCAAGTGTGAGTTTACCGGATTCAAATTCTTTTCCTTTGCCGTTATCAAAACTTGCATAACGCTCTGTACGGATCTTCTTATAATCAGACTTTGTAAGAATATTATCAGCAATGATCAATGCTCTTGCAAAGCAATCCATACCGCCGATATGTGCGTAGAACAGGTCTGCGACATCCGTCGAATTTCTCCGGCGCTTTGCATCAAAGTTAATACCCCCACCCTGCAGTCCACCAGCTTCTACAATAACAAGCATGGCTTCTGCGAGTTCATTGATATTATTCGGGAACTGATCGGTATCCCATCCGTTCTGGTAATCACCACGGTTGGCATCAATGCTTCCGAGCATACCGGCATCGGCAGCAACCTGAATGTCATGCTGAAACGTATGCCCTGCAAGGGTTGCATGGTTTACTTCAATATTGAGTTTAAAATCATTCAGCAGATCATACTGGCGCAGAAAACCTATTACAGTTTCACTATCATAATCATACTGATGCTTACTCGGTTCACAGGGTTTGGGTTCAATAAAAAAACTTCCTGTAAAACCATTGCGCCTTGCATATTCTTTTGCGGTATGCAGAAAAGTAGCGAGATGTTCTTTCTCTCTTTTCATATTGGTGTTGAGTAAACTCATATAACCCTCACGGCCACCCCAGAAAACATAATTCTCACCGCCAAGCGTGATCGTGGCATCCAGCGCTGCTTTTACCTGTGCGGCTCCATGGGTGAGCACATGAAAATCAGGGTTGGTGGCAGCACCATTCATGTATCTCAAATTGGAAAACAGGTTGGCGGTTCCCCAAAGCATTTTAATACCGCTGGCTTTTTGTTTTTCCAGAAAATAGGCTGTGATACTCTGCAGATTCTTTTCGTTCTCCACGATAGTATTGCCAAAATCAATTGCGTCCACATCATGAAAACAATAGAAAGGCATTCCCAGTTTGGTCATGAATTCAAATGCAGCGTCGGCTTTATCTTTAGCGCGGTCAACAACAGAAACTTTTTCATTCCAGGGAAATAAATGTGTTGCTTCGCCAAAAGGGTCTGCGCCGTTTCCATTGAATGAATGCCAGTAGGCACAGGCAAACCGTAAATGTTCTTTCATTGTTTTTCCAGCCACCACTTTGTTCTCATCATACCAACGGAAAGCCAGTGGATTATCAGATCCCGTTCCTTCAAATCCTATTGACGGAATGTCTTTGAAAAATTCTTTTTCTCCTGTTACAATTTTCATTTTAATATTTTTTTAAACACGAATTTTAAACACGGATTACACGAATTATAAAACACGGATTACACAATTTTTTTATCTTGCATGACCAAAAAATTACTCAACACTCAACACTCAACACTCAACACTCAACACTCAACACTCAACACTCAACACATATCATATTGTTTGTCAGACAGAGACCGTCAGACAGGGTTCGCTAAATAAATTTTGTCAGCAATTTTTTCCATGCAACATAGCCATCATCATACTGAACAACCTTGTGCATTTCCGGTTGAATAATTTTTAATGCTTTATTAATGATCGCATTTTTATTATTCAGATCAATCAGGTCCGCACCAATACCGGCTCCCAGTGCTGCACCGACACTGCCATCACATTCATATAATTCCAAAGGTACATTGAGTGTGTTAACGAATGCTTCGCAGAATACATCACTTAAAAAAAGGTTCGCCCTGCCGGCCCTGATGACACGGGGATGCATCCCGTTTTCTTTCATAATGTCAAGTCCATACCTGAAAGCGAATGCAATGCCTTCCTGTACTGCGCGGAAAATATGCGCCGTTGTATGGAGGTTAAAATCAATATTGTGATAATGCGCACCAACCGTTTCATTGCTGAATATTCTTTCTGCGCCATTACCGAAAGGCAGTACCTGCAAACCTTCGCTTCCGATACTGATGGATGAAGCGTCTTTATTGATCGCATTATAATCCTTCCCTTCGGACATTATTTTTTTTGTCCAGCTGTTGGCAATACCTGTTCCGTTGATGCAGAGTAAGGTGCCGATACGGATTTTTTCTTTTGTATGATTGACGTGTGCAAATCCATTTACTCTTGATTGTGTATCATAACCCAATGTATCTCCTACTGCATATATCACACCTGAAGTTCCTGCAGTAGCTGCCACTTCACCTGGTTCCAGCACATTTAAAGAAAGTGCATTGTTGGGCTGATCTCCAGCCTTATAAGTAACGGGAACGCCCGGCCTTAAAGCAAGTGTTGCCGCGACCGCTGGATCTAATGTTCCATGCACACTGAAAACAGGTTGTATACCGGGAAAAAATTTTTCTTCAAATCCGAAATACTCCAATACATCCTGTGACAATCCATTGGTTTGAAAATCCCATAAAACCGCTTCTGATAATGCAGCTGCTGATGTTGTGATCGAACCCGTTAATTTCATGGCGATAAAATCTCCGGGCAGCATCGCTTTATTAATCTGATCATAAACTAAAGGCTCATGCTCTTTTACCCAGGCCAGTTTGGAAGCTGTAAAATTACCGGGCGAATTGAGTAAGGTTGCAAGACATTTTTCTTTCCCGATATTTTGAAAAGCTGCATTGCCGATCTCAACTGCACGGCTGTCGCACCAGATGATCGCATCACGTAAAACATTTTTGTCCTTGTCTACCAATACCAAACCATGCATCTGGTAGGCGATGCCGATAGCGGCAATATCAGCGGGATCATATTTTTTTTCTGCATTGGCCTGTTGAATCGCTTTGACCGTATGTTCCCACCACATCATGGGCGATTGTTCTGCCCATCCGGGTTGAAGCGATGAAATAGCCGATTCTGTTTCGGGGTATTGTGCCGAAGCGATCTTTTTTTGTGAAGCAGCATCGATCACTGATATTTTAATGGAAGAAGTTCCTATATCAATCCCAAGTAATAACATAATGGCAGCAGCATTTTAATATTGTAACATTATAGAGCACTAAATTATTTCTAATGAAGGCAAAAGTCTTCCATTTTTTTGTTGAATACTGATACTATTTTAATAATAAACAATAGATTTGCGGTTTAAAATGCTTAATATAGTTTTAATATGAAGCCTTTAATTGAGAAACTGCCTTTATCGGAAAATAGTTCTTTTGTTGCCCGCACTTACACAACTCCGTATTTTGAAGTTCCCTGGCACCAGCATATTGAATACGAACTCATCCTTTTTACCCAGGGAGAAGGTACAAGTTTCATTGGTAATTATGTGGGCGAATTTAAAAAGGGCGATATTTTTTTCCTGGGTTCAAATCTTCCGCATACTTTTCAGAAAGCGCATAAAAACCTGGTAACTTCAGCTGTAGTTATACAGTTCTGTGAAGATTTCTGGGGAAAGGAATTTATCCGTTTACCGGAAGCAAAACAGCTGGAGCAATTATTTGAAACATCTGTGCAGGGATTAAAACTTTATGGCGATACAAAAAAAATATTACTGTCCCAGATCAGAGAATTGGAATCATTGTCAGGATTTAAAAGAATTATCCGTCTCTGTGAATGCCTGCAACTGATTGCAGAGCGGCAGGAATTTGAAAAAGTTTCTACACAGGAGATCAGGATCTTTAATGGCCGGCATAAAGAACGTATTGATAAGATCTTTCAGTACAGCATTGAACATTTCCAGGATGGCATTGCACTCGATGATGTGGCTGGCCATGTGGGGATGAGCATTCCCGCATTCTGTAACTATTTTAAAAAGAGCACCAAGAAAACCTTCATTGATTTTTTAAATGAGATCCGTATCGGCCACGCCTGCAAACTGCTGATGGATACACAAAAAGCAATCGAATCCATTTGTTATGAAAGTGGTTTTAATACACTCGCTAATTTTAACCGCCAGTTTGTAAAAGTGAAAAAAAATACACCTTCTATGTACCGGAAGATTTTTACAGGAATGAAAAATTAATTGTGTTGAGTGTTAAGTTTTGAGTTTCTTAAACTTTTAAAAGTACTATTCTCTAAAACTTCCTTATTTCTTATTCCTTATTTTTTATTCCTTATTTCACTTCCGTTTACTAAACAATACCCACCTTTCGAAAACTGTGATCATATTGGTATTATTGCAGTCTTACTTTCGTGCAAATTATTTACATGAAAAAGAATTGGCTTCTTTCATTTGCAGTTATAGCACTTTGCTGCTGTTTTAATTCCTGCAATACAGCAACACCTGAAGAATATTTCGATATTGCTGTCCTGAATTCCAATATGCTGGCGGGATTTGCGAATGATGGTTTTGAAAGACAGCTCGAATCACCTCCGGCAATGATGGTTGCGGGTCAGGACAAACCGGTGGCTGAAAAGAGAATTGATTTTCTGCAGACACAACTTCATTTTATAGAAGAGGATTTTGCAAAACTGAAAGATCTTAAAACAACGGAGGATGCTAAAATTATTATAGAGCCGTCGATCGCACTGTATGAATATGTATTGCCCGTTTACAAAAAAGAATATTCTGAACTGGCTAACTTATATGATGACAATGCCCCGAAAGAAAAAATCGCTGCATTGAAACAATCGATCCACGATAAATATGCTGCAGAATTTGAAACCCTGTATAATCAACTCATCAGCAACGGTAAATTGTATGCAGCTAAACATACCATCAAAGTGAATTGGAATGTTGGAAGCGCTGAGTAAGAGTTAAGAATTAAGAATTAAGAAAGTTACAACCAAATCATTTTAATTTCCCGGCCATAAAAATCTGTGTCCTGAAAGAAAAAATAAATGTACCTTATGCTCCAATAATTCTTTTGCATGAAGCTGAAATCCTGTCTGCTGTTAATTCCTGTATTATTTTATTCTGCTATCGCCTTTTCCCAGAACAGTATCGTTGGCACATGGGAAGGTAAATTTTTGTCACAGGATTTTGAACTGGGCCAGCCAAAACTGGTGGTGGAAATTTATGATTTCAAAGGATCCTCATTCACCGGTGTATCCCATCTTTATTATAGAGAGAATAAGTATGAACATTACAGAATCGTAGGCTTGTATGATGAGAAAGATTCTGTTCTGGCTTTTAAAGAAGTGTCAACCATTGCGGTCGATCTTGGCACTTACGGCAATTGCCTGGGCACTTATATGATGAGTCTGAAAAAAGCAGACGGCTATCTGGTACAGAACGGATTTTGGGAAGCCACCATCAGGGGATGCACAAGCAATTCAAACATATGGCTGCAGAAAAAAATAGAAGAAATAAAAAAACCGGAGCCAAAAATAAAACCGGCACCGACAAAACCAATTCCCAATAAACCCGTGGTAAAAAATAAACCACCTGTAATTGTACAACCAGCCAGGGACCGTATAACAACACCTGTTATTGC
>JBDUCW010000234.1:0-4086 GCA_040003235.1 Ferruginibacter sp.
GTTATTGCAATACCGCCTGCTACTCCACCGGTTAAAAATATTCCTGTAGTAAAACCACCTGCCGTTCTGCCCGCAAAAGTTACGCAGCGGGAAACTGATGTTCAGTCACTACTCGAAATATCTTCTGCAGAAAAGGATTCCATCAAAGTGGAAGTATACGACAATGGCGAGATCGACGGCGATTCCGTATCGGTGTATGAAGATGGCGTCCTGCGCATCAATAAAAAACTCATCACAGCAAGCCCGATCACTTTTTATATCAGCCTGAGTAAAAATGTAAACCCTATTGCACATTTACGTTTGGTGGCAGAAAGTTTAGGATCAATCCCACCCTGCACTGCGTTAATGATCGTTACCACGCGGTCTAAAAGATATGAAGTGCACCTGTCCAGCAATTTCAATAAGAATGCAACGGTGGAATTATTTTTAAAAGAATAAAAAGATCGCAACTCAATTGCCAGCTGCATTTCTTTTAAGCAGGATATTCGACACTTCTGTTTTTTTACGCCGGGAGACCGGAAATTTTGATGCATCATTCAGCACTACTTCTCCTTTATTTAAATAATTGACGATAAAATTTTTGTTGACGATATATGATTTATGAATGCGTAAAAAAATAAGCGGTGATAAAAGTTCTTCAAAATCCTTTAATGTTTTGGCACAAACATGTACCCGGTTACCGGTAAGAATAATTCTTGAATAATTTCCTTCACCCTCGATCCGCATCACTTCATTCGTCTTAAAAAAAACAATTCCATTACTGGTAGAAATGGTGAACCGCAGGTCATCTTCTTCTTTTATTTTTAGATTGTAAGAAAGATTATCCAGTATCTGTTGGGTGGAATTTCCGGATTGCTTTTTCCTGATAACCCTTTGTACAGCTGCTTTCAGTTCATCTGCGTCAATAGGTTTCAACAGGTAATCCACTGCACTGAAACGTATGGCCTGAATGG
Organism: Ferruginibacter sp.; assembly: GCA_040003235.1. Classification (GTDB taxonomy): domain Bacteria; phylum Bacteroidota; class Bacteroidia; order Chitinophagales; family Chitinophagaceae; genus Ferruginibacter. Next base: position 954 of record JBDUCW010000234.1, read on the forward strand.
CATAACCATCATGTGCAGTTGTAAAAATTACATCGAAAGGGATTTCACCTAACCGGTTCAACAGATCAAAACCATTCAGCGCCGGCATAAGTATATCCAGGAAAACCAGGTCGGGTTTATATTGCTGCAAAAATGCAATTGCTTTTTCTGACCTGGTTTCAACAGCAATTTCATTGATCTCGGGAACATGTCTTTCCAGCATCAGCCGGAAAACATTTGCGGCTCCCTGTTCATCGTCAATAATGGCTGCTTTTATCACCTGCTAAAGATAAGAAAACATAAGATGAATAATGAGTCTGCAGCATCTGTGCAATTATAATTGAGGAATGCTGATGATGACTTTTGTTCCTGCAGGTTCACCGGAATCAGTAACGAGGTCTTCAATGCTGATGACCGTTTGTCTGCCTGCACCACGACTCAATAACTGCAAACGCTCTTTCACCAATTCAATTCCCAACGATTGATGTTGCAATGAAGGATGCATATTTTTTTTCAGAACAGCAGCCTGCGCCCGTCCGATGCCGTTATCAATGATCTCGCAGATCAATGTTTCATCATCCGGCATCTTGAAATTAAGTTCGAGTATCTTCTCTCCTTCTTTATTGGCAAGCCCGTGCTGCAATGCATTTTCTACAAAGGGTTGCAGTAACATGGAAGGAATACTGATCATCTGTGCTTCGGTTTCATTGTCAACATTGATCCTGTAAATAAAATCTTTCCCCAGGCGGCCTTTTTCTATTTCAAGATAAAGTTGCAATGTTTCAATTTCATCAGAAACAAGAATGCTGTTCTGTTCGGATTGATGCAGCACTTTACGCAGCAGGCGCGAAAATCTTGAAATATATTTATTGGCTTTATCTACTTCACCCGTCAGTGTAAATTCCTGGATGGAATTCATTGCATTAAAAATAAAATGCGGATTCATCTGGGCCTTTAACGCTTTTATTTCCAGTGCTGTGATCTGCTCCTTTACTTTTTCTTTTGCCCTGATCGCTTTGATCCTCGTCTGTAAAAACCAATAAATCAAGACCACGGCCATAATTGCAATCAATAATCTGAACCACCATGTTTTCCAGAAAGGTGCGGTGATAATAATATGCACCGGAAGACTGAGTGAAGACACAACGCCATCGCGGTTCACAGCTTTTACTTTAAACATATAATCGCCGTCCTGCAACTGGTTATAATGTGCCGATTGCGTTTTGTCGGAAAGTATCCACGCTTTATCTGCGCCTTCCAGTCGGTAATAATATTTAAGCTCGTCAGAAAAATTGAATTGCAGGGAAGTAAATTCAATCGCAATACTGTTATCCCTGTAAGAAAGTATAATGGAAGAACCGGCATCTATTACTGAATCGATCTTAACCTGTCTTTCAAATACTTTAAATCCTGTGATCACCGGGACGGATGGAACAGCATCGATAATTTCTGCCGGATCGAATGCAATAAATCCCTTATTCGCTGAGACCAGAAATTTTCCATCTTTTAATTTCAGGCAGGATGCATCACTGAAATTATTATCGGTGATGCCATCGCTTATTCCATAGCGTGTAATTGAAAGATCACGCATATTGATCCTGCTGAAACCTCCGTCGCATGCAGTCCACAGATTTTTCCGGTCATCCAGTGCAAAGGTCTCTACAAGATTGCCGGGCAGCCCATCTTTTGTAGTGATGCTGCTGAATATGTTTTTCTTTTTATCAAACAGGTTTACACCCATTGCTGTCGCGAGCAATAAAGTATCGTCATTATAAGCAATTATTTTTTTGATGATATTACTGCTTACAGAGAAAGGCTTTTTCTCATCAAATAGATAAACGTTGGTATAACTGTTCAATCTTTTATCAAAACGAAAAAGACCTTGCCCGTTGGTGCCTGCCCAGATAATACTGTCTCCGTCAAAACAAATGGCTTTTACATTTTTCGCAATTGCAGTTGAACCGGGAACAGTCATTGGAAAACTGACAACCTCCTGCGTTTGCCGGTCAATTTTCTTCAAACCTTTTGACCAGCAGCCCAGCCATACATCAGCATTTTTATCTTTTGAAATAGTATTGATATTGCCATACAATGAGGAATCATTCATTAAAGTAAGCCTGTCGGTAAGCGGATCTAACTTTAAAATTGTCTTCGCCTGATTGGGTGCCCATATAATTCCTTCTTCATCCTGGAAGAGGCACCACAACTGGTTTTCAAGCGAATTGATATTGCTTCCCTTATTAAAAAGATATTTTTTTTTAAGATTAAGACCGCTGCTGAATCTTTCTATTCCGCCGGCAGGATCATAATAGCAGATATAAATATCATTGTCACGCGGATCCTGTATAAAACCATTTACAGAAAAGCCTGCGATCGTTTTTTTATCATGCGATGTATGCGTACCATAAAAATTAAAATGTTCTCTGGAAGGATTGAATACGTTCAGGTCCATATCATCACTTGTTATCCAGATATTTCCATCACGGTCTTTTAAAGAAGTGATGCCCCAGAAAGATTCAGGGTTGGCATGCAATCCATTGGGATCAGAATTTTTTACAGGAATTACAGTAAAGCTGTCTTTTGCCGGATCATACAATGCAATGCCTTCACCGATCAGGTCAACAAACAATGAATGATCTGCATAGGCATTTAAATTGGCAGTATTTAATTCAGTGTTTTTTGATTGCAGGTTTCCAGTGCTGATATTTTCAAATGAATAAGACGAGACAGTGTTCGTGCTTAAATTATACCTCAACAGCATTTTACGATTACGGACCCCGATCCAGCATTGATCACCTGAAATTAAAAAAGTAGTAAAATCGGGATTTGCATCAAATACCTTCAGGTGGCGCGGATTATTATTTTTATCATAGACAATATGTGCTGCCGGATTATAACATTTTATGCCGGCTGTTGTTACAAACCAGAGATTTCCTTTATTATCTTTTTCTAAAAATTCCGGTAAACTACCTGTGGCTATTCCCAGTATCGTATTATAGTTTTCAAACTGATTGCTGTTATTATTCAATTTATAAAAAGCATGTTTGTCTTCGAGCCATATATTGTTATTGCCATCTTCAATAAATTTTGTTACACCTGTTATAGAAATTGATTCCGGCGTCTGCTCCTGATTGTAATTATAAAATGTTCCGTT
>JBDUCW010000129.1:0-13863 GCA_040003235.1 Ferruginibacter sp.
TGAAGATGCTCAACCTGATAAAAAACGCAGTAATTTATCGGTGATCAGGGCAGGAGAGTATGAAGGTTTTTTTCAAAAGATAAAACAACCGGAATGGAAACCAGATTTTGGTCCGCAGGAATTTGATACAAAACGTGGCGGAACTGTAATAGGCGCCCGCGATTTTTTAGTAGCCTATAATGTGAATTTAAACACAACTTCTACAAGAAGGGCCAATGCCATTGCATTTGATGTCCGCGAAGCGGGAAGAGTAAAAAAAGAAAATGGCAAAATTGTAAAAGACGCCGATGGGAATGCGATCAATATTCCCGGCAGTCTAAAATTTGTAAAAGCCATTGGCTGGTACATTGAAGAATATGGTATTGCGCAAATTTCCATTAACCTGACCAACATCAATAAAACATCCGTGCACGTTGCATTTGATGAGGTCTGTAAAAAAGCAGATGCCCGTGGTATCCGTGTTACCGGAAGTGAACTGGTAGGACTCATTCCTTTAAAAGCAATGTTGGATGCAGGAAAACATTTTCTGATCAAACAACAACGTTCGGTTGGTGTGTCAGAAAAAGAATTGATTAAAATTGCGATAAAATCGATGGGACTTGATGAACTTGCTCCATTCAAACCAGAAGAAAGAATTATTGAATATATGCTGACAGATAAAAATAACAACAGGCTGATCAATATGCAACTGAATGATTTTGCAGATGAGACTGCGAGTGAAAGTCCGGCCCCTGGCGGTGGATCAATTGCTGCATATATCGGCGCACTGGGCGTTTCATTGGCTGCGATGGTCGCGAATCTTTCATCACATAAAACCGGGTGGGATGAGCGCTGGCAGGAATTCAGCGACTGGGCAGAGAAAGCACAGCAGTATAAAAATGAATTATTAAAACTTGTGGATGAAGATACAAATGCTTTTAACCGGATCATGAGTGCATTCGGTTTGTCCAAAACAACTGACGAAGAAAAACAGATTCGTACCCAGGCGATACAGGAAGCAACGAAGCATGCGATAGAAATTCCTTTCCGTGTGATGGAAATTGCTTATGCCGGTATGGAAGTGATCGAAGCAATGGCAGCAACAGGCAATCCCAATTCAGTTTCAGATGCAGGCGTAGCGGCGCTTTGCGCACGCAGTGCTGTAATGGGTGCATTCATGAATGTGCGTATCAATGCTGCGGGATATCATGATAAAACATTCGTAAATGAAATGCTGAAAAAAGGGAAAGCAATAGAAGATAAAACAATGTTACAGGAAACAGCGATCCTGAAAATAGTCAATGAGAAAATAGGAATATGATCAAAAACGCGATCGACCAATTCTTATAATTAAAAACCAACGCCTTGTGCTATTGAATTTATTAAAATAGAACACAGATTTTTAAGACCTGCCTGCCGGCAGGCAGGTTGAATAGATTAATGATGATTTTTTTGTATAGCTTTTACTCAAAAAAATCATAACTCATCTATTCTCGGTAAAATGATTACAATATGATTTGTTCTGATATTAGAAAGCCAGCAATCAGTATAAATCATAAAGACCATCCCGATAGCTATCGGGATCGCGTTCTGTATTTTAATAGCACACCACGTTAAAAACCAATTGCGAAAAATCTTTTGCAGAAATAGTTGAAAGAAGAAATTCTAAAATTTTATTTCATAACCCACGGTGCCGATCAATTCAAAGTAACCGAAGTTATGATTGACGCGTCCGGTGCCTACGCCGAGTGAATTGCTGTAATTGGCGAAACCAGTCTTGGCAGTGCCTTCTAAAAATAATCTCTTTAAGAAATACCATCTTGCGCCAGCTTCTGCGCCAAAACAATAACCTGCAATGTGAAAGCAATTATCAATGCGCTTTCCACTCAACGTGATATCTGTTTTTGGGATTAATACACCTGCACCGCCTTTCCATAATGCAGTGAACAAAGGCGTTTTACTCTTTTTATTTTTCAATACATATTGCCTTACATAATTGATCTGGTAAAAATTGGCACCGTTGGTATGTTCAAAGTGCATCTGCTCATGCGTGAAGGCCGTATCCTTATCAAAATAATTTGTTCCGATGGTTCCTTTTGCGTGCAGCAACTGGTTATCATCTACAATATATTTTGCATGATCATAATTGATCTCAATGGCCGTAGTATGTTTTTTATTCAGGTAAAATCCAACGCGGTAATTGTATTGCGGAACGCTGATCTGGATCGGTTCTTTTATAATTGCATTCAGATCATTCCTGTCGTGTGCAACTGCTTTGTAAATGGTGAAGTCATGATTAACACCGTCCACCATATCATTGAAATGTATATTGCTGCGGGTATACCACTCGGTATTGTATCCCCATTGAAAATACATACCAGTAAGCTTGATGTGTTTGACTTGTGAAATTGAATACAGTGAACTTACAGTAAGCAGTACTATCAGAAAATATTTCTTCATTGATGGGCAAAAATAACGAAAATATATTTAGGATGCTCTGCTGAAAGGCTTTGAGCAACCAATTGACAACCGCTTAACAACTACTTTTCAGGATTGTCTTGTGAAAAACTTATGAAGATTTTCTAATTTTCTTCAGCATTTGCCGGGCACTTACAATTGCAGCTTCCACTGTGCCGGGAGAATCGCCTTCATACAAAGCTTCACCACAAAAAAAGATACTTCCCTTTACCGGCGTGTTTAATATTTTTTTTGCATCAACGGCACCAGGTATATCATAACTGTAAGCACCCAATGCAAGCGGATTTTTCTTCCAGTTAAAAACTTCAGCAGCTTTTACATTGTTTTTAATTTCATCCAGAGTCAGATCAAAAATATTGCTCAATGAGATCAATGCTTTTTCCAGCAATTCATTATCTGATTCAGTACACAAGTGATCAGCCTTGCTGCCACCAACCCAACCTGTCAGCATGCAACTGCTGTCGGGTAACTGTGTCCACCAGGTTGGGATATATTCATCACCGAATATAAATCCCATATCTTTTTTCCAGAAGCGTTTATGAAATGATATCAATATTTTGATGGCGGTACCAAAACCGATCTGCCTTGCAGCGTTAATATATCCATCCAGTGGCGGCGTGAAATTAACTGATCCGGCACTGCCGGTTTGTTGCAGCACAGATATCGGGATACTGATCACAATTTTATCGGCTGTATATTTATTTTCTGCAGAAGTAATCACTGTGATATCATTTTTTTGCCAGTCGATCTGTTTAACAGCTTCCTTTGTAATAATGCGGCATCCTTTCTCCTCGCAGGTTTGCACGAGATAATTGATCAGTTCTCCATAACCTTCAGGGATCCGGAAATTTTCTTCTTCTTCGGCAGACCATTCTTTATATAATGAATGAACCGTTACTTTTTTTACGTCGGCTACATCAAACCCTTCTGTATAAGCAACAGCATGTCGCCGCAGATCGGCATATTTATCTTCTGCAAAATAATGATGAAGGAAATCATGCATGGTCATTTCCTTTTTTGCACGTTTCATTTTTTTAAGCAATTTGTCCCATCCTTCAATCATCTCTTTCTGTTCTTCAATACTGCCTTTTTCTTTCCGGTACATTTTACCTTTTACCGGAACATAATCAATACCTGCCTTCTTTAACAGTTTGAGGGTTTGCTTAAGATGTCCGTGAATGAATTCTGCACCGGCTTCGAGAATTGAAGAAAAATCTTTTTGCGCCGAAGTCCTGATCCTTCCACCGCATTGATCCGCCGCTTCTATAAGAATGATATTATAATTTTTCGCCAGTGCTGATGCAGCAGTAAGTCCTGAAATGCCTGCACCCACAACAATCACCGTTTTTTTCATACATTAATTTTTGATCCTGCAATGATCTGCAAACTCGTTGCCATTCATTTTGAAACGCTTTTTTACTGACCTGCTTTGAAATGAACAATAAATACCCCGGATTGGGTATTGACTATATTTTCAATAAAGATACTTTTATGAATGCGTATAAATAAAAAAAGCAACCTTCGGTTGGTCATTATTTTTTCTTGTTTTCTTTTGATTAATAATGTCTCTGCCCAGGACAGCACTCTTAATAAAACAGGTACGGAATCAGGAACGCTTTCCGCTAAAGATTCAGCGGTTGCTGATGCCTGGTATTTTTTCGACGATCTTGATTCTATCCACACTACCCGGTTTGATGAATTTCCTTCTAAGTCGAAAAAAATATTTGAAGTGGGTAATATCAAAGGATACAATACTATGACCTATGAAATCAATGCAGAATCCGGAGACCGGCTCATTATCAATATCATTCCTTCTGGATTCAAAGCTTTTGCAGTACTGGGTTTTCCTGATGGGAGAAATTTATTGGTTGATAAGGAAACTTCGGGTAGTATTATTCATATTGATACGATGATCATACAGCCGGGCAATTATGTGCTGAATGTCTGCGCAAAAAAAGAAGATAAAGGCGATGGCGAATTTTATATGTCGCAGTACATTGCCAAAGCAACAGCTTATACCATGCCTGCGGAAACTATTTTTGCCGACCGGTTGAGTTTTCTTGAAAAGCAGGGTAATGCCGCATTTGAATTTATTAAATTAAAATCGGGTGACAACTTAGACATTGATTATGGGTATAAAAATTCCTTCGATCTTTTCGGAACAGGTGGCGAAGCCTGGATCAATGCAATTCCTGCAATTTATACACAACAGCTTATCCGGAATGTAAGCAAAGAAAAGGCAGAAAAAATTTATAACGAATACCTTGGAAAACTTCCAGAACTTCTTACTGATGCATGGAAACAGGTAACTGCTGCTCCATCAGGCATTGAAATAAAAAAATCGGGTTGGCAAAAATGCGAGCCGGATGATAATTGTAAATATTTTGAAAAAGCAGCACTTATCCTATCCGTCTTTGAAGGAAAATATTCGGTGATGTTCCGGTATCATGCTGCGGATCGTTTCATGTGACTTAAGTAAAAAACTACTTTATCAAATGGAACGCAGATTTTTAAAACCTGGCGGCCGGCCGGCAGGTTGGATAGATTAATATGATTTTTTATTTCCTCGGTAAAATAATTCCAGTTTAATTTGTTTTGATATTAGCAACTCAAACAAATCAACGTAAATCATACAGATCATCCCGATAGCTATCGGGATCGCATTCTCTCTTATTTATTTAATGATCTTAAAATTTTTATAACTGCTTTGAATACCCGTATCCCTTGAAACAGAGGTCCAGGCGCTGATATAGCCTTTCTTCGCAGATTTTTTTACAAGGTCATTTTCTTTTCCAGTTCATTGGCAAAGATAGAAACAGGCTCCGTGAGAAAGCTCCATTTATGTAACGGAATATTGTAGGAATAGATCACATAAGGATTCCAGTTGCTTTGCCACCAGTCGGGATATACCATAATTTCGTCTGCACCATCCCCATCAATGTCTCCGATGTTTTTGATATCTCCACCAAGGTTGCCGGTAACTTTCAGGATATTGATACTGCTGTCTGTAGAAACAATATAACTGTTGCAGCCACCAATGCATTCCTCGAATGCATTTTTATGAATTGTATCTTCGGCCGGCGGAACAATGTATAGGGTTTGTTGAACGCCATTGCCCAAAAAATTTCCGGTGATACTGCTCGCAGTTTGAAGCTGTTCCCTGACCTGGTATTTTTTTCTGAAGGCAGCCCATTCTTCCTGTGTAAGGTTGATATTGTGTTTTGTAAAATCTGGATCTTCCTCTGTTGTATCCGGAGATTCAGCAGGAATGGATTTTTGCAATGTATCAACAGAAGGTTGTTGTTTTACAATTTCTTTTTTATCATCCTGGTTGCAGCTTATGATCATTACCAGTAAAGCAACAGACAGAAATTTCGCGGTTAAATGCATGTTCATGTTCAGATTTTTATCCGTGCAAGATCATCAATAAAAAAATATTTTTATATACCGCAGCGCGGGTATTCTTTTAAATTACGGGAGCACGCTTTCGGATCAGCTTTTTTGACCGCGGTAAATGAATCTATCTTTTCTCTGCAGCTAGCAACTGTATACAAGAAAATTACGTTAATGACATTGTTATGAAATAACGGGATTAAAGATTAACTTAGTTACCAAATAAGATCAGTGCAACAGATCAGCTCTATAAACATCCAACAAGTGCGGTTTGGCCGGTTTGCAATGTTTATTTTATGGGCTTTCTGTTTTGGTTTCCCTCTTTCATCTTTCGCGCAATGCCCACCCAATATTGATTTTGAACAGGGTGATTTCAGCGGCTGGACCTGTTATACAGGCTATGTATCCGCGGCCAGCGGACAAAATGTTATCTCACTTACTCCTTCGGGCCCGGTTCCAAACAGGCACACGATGTATTCACCCGGTGCAGGCTTTGATCCGTTTGGAAATTTTCCAGTCAATTGTCCCAATGGCAGCGGCCATTCTATTAAGTTAGGCAATGATCTCGGCGGCGGTGAAGCAGAGGGCATATCTTATGAATTTACCATTCCTGCTAGCGAAAATTTATATTCACTCATTTATCATTACGCAGTTGTATTCCAGGATCCCAACCACCAGTTTTTTCAGCAGCCGCGGATGGAAATAGAAATTACCAATGTTACCGATAATACGGTCATCACCTGTTCATCTTTTACTTTTTATCCTTACGGATCACCTTTACCCGGCTTCACAGAAATTGCTGGTGGTGAGTCCCCGATCTGGTTCAAACCCTGGTCAGCGGTTTCTATTAACCTGGATGGTAATGCGGGCAAAAAGATCCGTCTTTTTTTTAAAACGGCCGATTGCACTTTCCGCAAACATTTTGGTTATGCATACATTGATGTAAATTCTGAATGCAGCGGAACATTTGTCGGCGCTACTTATTGCGCTGATGATACTGCTATTCATATAACGGCTCCTTTCGGTTATCAGAATTACACCTGGTTCAATAATAATTTTACGCAGGTGCTGGGCACACAACAGGTGCTTACTTTATCACCACCGCCTGCAACGGGCACTACGGTTGCAGTAGAAGTAGTTCCTTATAACGGTTATGGTTGCCTGGATACTTTGTATGCAAGATTGATCGATACGCTGACCGTGACGGCAAATGCAGGACCAGACCGCCTTTCATGCAATCATAACGCGGTCCAGATCGGTGCGCCCCCGAAGCCGGGACTCGTTTATCACTGGAACCCGGCTACTGGTCTGAATGATCCAGGTATATCCAATCCGATGGCAAGTCCGGATGTTACAACAACCTATGTGATCACCACCAATCATGATGGCGGCGGATGTATAGTAACAGACACGGTGATCGTAAAAGCAGCAGCGCTGAATAATGCATTACAATTACTGGGCAAAGACCGTTATTGTATCGGAAGCGGCGATAGTGCCGTATTGAAAGTGCAGGCGGCAGACAGCATCCAGTGGTTTAGAAACGGGATTGCAATTCCTGCAGCACATGATTCGCTATATCACGTAACACAATCAGGTTTATATTATGCGCAGCTGTTCAGTTTTACAGGCTGTACATTATCTACAACACAGCAGCAGATCGATATTGCTTCAGTACCGGTAGCAGCTTTTACAGTAAATAATCCTGTTCAATGTATGGTGAACAATAAATTTAATTTTACAAACAGCAGTACCAACGCATTGGGTGCAATGGAATATCACTGGATCTTTGGCGATGGAACAGAAGCCTTCACCAAAAACAGCGCTCATACTTACAACAGGCCAGGCATCTTTACCGTCAGGCTAACTGTGACCAGTAATACAATCTGTACAGACATCCATGAAATGACTGTTACTGTTTATCCGAATGCATTTGCCGACTTTATTCTCAAACCCGTATGTACAGGGTTGCCTTCACAGGTTATCAATACCACAGCTGATACAGTTGGTTCACCTATCAGTTACCTGTGGAATTTTGGCAATGGCCAAACCTCAACATTGCGCAATCCACCGCCGCAAATATATCCTGTGGCTGGAAATTATATTGTGAGCCTTGCTGTAAGTACAGTGCAATGTCCGGCTCCTCCGGTAACACTCAGCAGATTACTTGTTGTAGATAAACCCAGAACGGGGATCACGTATCCGCTGGAATATGCTGTGATCGATTACCCGCTTACTTTACATGCAAGAAATTTTGGAGAAACAGTTTTGTGGGAGCCCGCCATCAACCTCGATGAAGCGACAAGTTATACGCCCGTTTTCGTTGGCCGTGATGAACAGTTGTATACGATCCGCATAAAAACGGTGAGCGGTTGCCTGACCGTTGATACACAACTGGTGAAAACAGTAAAGAATGTAGAGATCTATGTACCCAATGCATTTACGCCAAACAATGATGGCACCAATGATTTTTTAAGACCTATTTTACGGGGGATTACCGAGATACATTTCTTCCGCGTATTCAATCGCTGGGGTCAATTAATGTTTGAAATGAGATCTGACAAACCCGGTTGGGACGGAAGTTTCAAAGGAGTGGCGCAGGAATCGCAGACTGTGGTATGGATGCTTGAAGGGGTTGGGGTAGATGGTAAAATTTACAGCAAAAAAGGTACGAGCATTTTATTGAGATAACAATATGTGGTGCTATCAGAAAAGCAGAACGCTGATTATTTATGAGTTTCATGATTTACACTGATCTGACTGGCTTTCTAATATCAAATCATATTGTAATTACCTGCCATTGGAAATAGATTGGACATGATTTCTTTTTGATTAAGAAAACAGAAATCATCATTAGTCTATCTGACCTCCTGACGGTAGGCAGGTCTTAAAAAACAACGTTCTATTTTGATAGAGTTAAGATAACGGTGATCAGTTATTATGAAGATTCATTTGCCAGGTTCTGAATGGTGATACGCCTTTTATTCTTTAGTCTTTTAAAATGCGACGGAGCCAGGCCGGTAACTTTTTTAAATTGTTTTGATAAATGGGATACACTGCTGTAATGCATTTTATAGGCAATTTCTGTTAAGGTAAAATCATCCAGCACGATCATTTCTTTTACCCTTTCAATCTTAAGCTGGATAATGAACTGCTCAATGGTAGTTGCCTGCATATCCGAAAAATAGCGGGAAAGAGAAGAATAGTCATGGTGTAATTTCTTGCTCAGATAAGTTGAAAAGTTCGTGGGTAATTTTTCTGTATTGTTTACATATTCGAAGATCACGTTTTTGATCTGGTCGAGCAATACACCGTCTTTATCTTCAGCCAGTTCCAGCCCTGCTTTTTTAATGGCATTGTTGAATTTTTTTTGCTGGGGTGCTGAGAGTTTTTCTTTTACATCGACTTCTCCAAGTTCTACTTTTTTTGGATGCAGTCCTAATTTTTCCAGCTCATCTTTTACTACAATCTTGCAACTTTCACAAGCCATGTGCTTTATATACAATTTCATAATTCTTTGGATTGTTATGAGGGTAAATAGCCGATATAAATATAAAGGAATTTAATTTGGCTCAGGCTAACGGGAATATTTCCTGGTTTTAGGGTAAACAGCAATGCTGACCGGCTTTTCTCCTTCGTCAATATTTATTTTTAAACATTCCGATGGGATATAAACAATTGCATAATTAACAGCCGGGTACATTTCAGCAATACCCATATCTGCTATGGCATCGTCCAAAAGGTAAACCGTCATGAGACGATTGCTTGTAATAATGTGCACTTCACTTTCAACAGTTTTGCTTTCACCTGTTTTGTTTATTACAATATCTGCATTGAAAACAATGGCACCTTCAGCACTCTTCAGTCCGAAGTACTCAACAAAATCCGTAATGTTTTTAAAAGAAAGATTTTCCATATTAAATACATTCCTTTACCGGCAATATCACCGATGGAATGCTCACATTGGTTTAGATAAAATTAAAACGGCTTAAGAGAGGTTTAAAAAAATCCGGTTGGAATGTAGAGCCGGTATAGAAATACAGCCCCGTTGTATTGATTCCCGCAATTCTTGGAAACGGCTGCAAAAATAAATCTTCTTTAAAGTTTTGCTGTTATACAATTTATGTAATGTTTTGTATAATTATCCAGCGTAAAAAATGACGGACATGTGTAAAAAAAAACTTAATTTCAGCGCTGAAAAAAAATCCCTGATGAAAAAAAATCTTCTTTGCTTTTTATTGATTATTCCAGGATTTTACCTGATCGCCCAACAGCCAAAACATTCAGCATTGTATGATCTTGTTACAGAAAAAAGTAACCGCAATGCCCGTTTCGTTGATCTTGATATTTTCAAAGAAGAAGGCCGTGAAAATATTACAGGCATTATCATTAATTGTATAAAAATTTCTGTCAACAAAACTGCAGCAACTGCAGCTTTTGTCAGCAAATCAGAACTTGTCAACATCAATATTCCTTTCAGCGGGAAAAATTATTTACTCCGGCTTTCTGCAGTTCCGATAAACAGCACTGGTGATTTTTCATTCGGGATCATCGAAAACGGCGTGCATAAAAAATTATCAACAGAACAGGGTCTTCATTACCGTGGGTATATTGACGGAGATCCTTTTTCCATGGCCTGCATCAGTTTTTTTGAAAACGGAGAGGTCATGGGTGTATTCTGCAATAAGGAAGGAAATTTCAATATCGGCAGAAAGGATAATGGTACCGGTGATTACGTTGTTTACAACAGCAGGGACCTTATCACGCCACCGCGGTATGCCTGTGGTACAGCCGAACTTCCCGTCAGTTCCGGAAAGGCTGCTGCACTGCAGAATAATTCAACCGCTGCATTGCCGTCCAGTCCGCTTACCGCACCGGCTTTGTTATGCAATAAAGTAAGATTGTATTGGGAAGCAGATAACCGCTTGTATGTAAATAATTTTGGTTCCAGCCTGGCGAATACAAAAAATTATATCACCGGTGTATTCAATGTAGTGGCTTCTGTTTATCAGAATGAAGGTATTACTATTGAACTCTCGGATTCATACGTATGGACGACAGTTGATCCTTACAGCAATGCAAGTTCTTCAGCAGGGCTTGCAGGATTTAAAGCGAGATGGAATGCGCTGGGCGATAATTTTAAAGCTGATCTTGCGCACCTGGTAGCAGGTGGTCCGAGTAACAACGGTGGCGTTGCCTATCTTTTGAATTTTGATCAGTGCAACAGACCTTATGCTTATGGTTACAGTAACGTATATGCCAGTTACCAGGCACTTCCTGCTTATAGCTGGGATGTAGAAGTATTATCCCATGAAACTGGTCATAACTTTGGATCCAACCATACACAGTGGTGTGGCTGGAACACAGGACCTTCGGGCACCTGCGGCTCTATAGATAATTGCTACGCACAGGAAACAGCGGGTGCATGTACAACATGCCCAACCACTACCAATATCAGTACAGCACCTCCGGGATTTAAAGGAACCATCATGAGTTATTGTCATTTGGTGAGTGGTATCGGTATCGACCTCATGAATGGATTTGGTCCTTTGCCGCAGGCTGTGATCAGAAATAATATCAATGTGGCAGCCTGTCTAACACAAGGCAGCAGCTGGACGGGTTCCGTAAATACCGCCTGGGAAAATGCGGGCAACTGGAGTTGCGGAACGATACCAACGGTTACTACCGATATTGTTATTGGTACAGGCCTGGCAAATTATCCGGTGGTAAATAGTTCGGCCACCTGCCGCAGCATTAAACAGTCGCCTAACGCGAATGTGCATGTGAATGCGGGCTTTACATTAAAGATCGTAGGGCCGCCTTTTTAAGTTGTAAGTTTTAAGTGATAAGTTTAAGTAGTAAGTTTTAAAAGCATCCGCTTATAATTTTTTCGGAATGAACGATTGCCGGTAAATACCACCACAACCTTCATTCAAAGCCCTGAACTTACTTCCGGCGGGCGCCAGGAACGGAGGTTTCAGGTCTATAATTTTTCCCGCATCAAATATTACATTGGCAGATGCTGATAAATTTGTTTGTGCAATGATGCTGTTGTGAGCTTCAAACACTGTATAATCTGTATTGCTGATATTTCCCTGCAGGTAAAGAGAACTATCGCATACTGTGCTGATATTGGTAAGGCATGCAACTGAATTGATATGAGTTCTTATGGCATTACCAGGCAATGGTCCGAAGCCATAATTAAAATCAATCCCGATGATACTGCTCAGGCAACAATAGCTCATCAGGGTTCCGCGTACGGGCGTCGGTCCTCCCGGGCAACCACCTTCTGTTGTAAAACAATTATCTATTGCACCACCTGGCCATCCACACCATTGCGTATGCGCACTCCCGAGCACATGACCCATTTCATGGATCATCAGGTAAACATCAGGTGCATCTGCAGCCACCGGAAAATTGATAAAGTAATTATTATAATTCATATCATTATAAATATAGGGCCCATTGGTAACGTTTGACCAGGCCTGACAAAGCACGGCAATTCCATCCGCAAGACCACTGTTGTTAGTCGGCTGCCAATCGCACAACATGGCAAGATCTCCGGTATAATTATCACGGACATAATCTTTAAAAGTAGCAAGACCATTATCTCTTGTGTTGTGTGTGTAAGGATCAGTTACAGTCCACACCCTTATTTCAGCTATTGAAGTGTTGATGGTTTCATTGGCATAACAAAGTGCAGCCTGGTTGAACATGGCTGAGATCCTGTTGTAACATTGTGCTGTGGAAGAACTGTAATGCAGGTAAAAATCATACGAACAATCAAAGAACGCACGGATCACACGGCCGCTATAAGTATTGATGGAAGCAGGTGAAAGCGTGTATTGCTGACTTACTGAAACCCTTGCTGCATCTGCCGGAGCGGCAGTACCACACATTACGGGCATTGCGTCATTATTGCCCGGCAATTCCCCAAACACTCCATAATCGGAAGATTCCAATTGTTTGTCGTCGATAGATCCTGCCTGAATATTCTTTCCCCGGTAACTGATAAATATTTTTATACTGTTGGAAAAAACTGCGAGGGTTGCAAAACTATTTTCGTTGATACCCTCAATGATACCATGATAAAATACTCCCTTTTCATAATCCGGGACTTCATGTTCACCTGCAACATCGGCAATAATGAATTTTGTATTATCAAGAATATGGGCTTTGGTAAATTGTAATTTGAGTACGCTGTTATTATAAGGCAGTTGAAACGAAAGCTGCTCTGGTCTTTGATGATATAATCCGGTAAGAACTGTTTTATCAAGCGTGATAGCATTATATAGTCCCAGTTGCAGATTATTTTTTTGTCCCCCGAAAGTAAAAAGATTGAAATTATTAAAATGAACCCCTCTCAAGGTCATCGCATGAATACGTAACCGGATCAATGTGGAATCCTGTGCAACGGAAGAAAATGAAGCCAGCAGGAAAGCGGCACAGAAAATTTTTTTCATTTTTCAGTATTTGATTTGGCAGCAATGTTGCGACAGCTTCTGCAAATATCAGTCATAGTTTGAAATATGTTAATACCACTTTAATGCTATTTTCAGGATAATTATTTAAAAGTGCAGGAATTGCCACAAAAAATGAAAAAAAATACTCAAACCGTTTTATTCCTGTGAAAAAAAAGCCACGAACGGGTGGATTTCTATCTGAAAAAAAACTGGCATGAAAATTAAAGACATATTCCTGTATTAGTTTTCCGGGTGAGAGCAGTTTCGAGGAAATGAATAAAAGAGATCTGAGAAATATACTCATATACTGCACTGGATAATACCGGAGAAGGGAAACCGGAAAACACAAAAAACCCCCGCCAACGCGGGGGTTTAATTTTCAAAATAGTTATAACCTTAAAATTACGTTTATGAAAATTACCATGTTAAAGCTGGCCTTGTATGCCATCATTATCACAGGCTTTATTGCATTAAAGCCAAGCCAGACGTCTTCCATCAGCGGGAAAATAAATCCGGTGGATGCTGCAGAAACTGTGTGGGCCTTCATGGGAAC
>JBDUCW010000033.1:0-41352 GCA_040003235.1 Ferruginibacter sp.
TTTTGCTTTTACCAAAGTATGCCTGATTGAAATATAAATTTCTGTATCAATTGCGGAAGAGTTGATGCGCACATACCCCATTCCGATTGCTTTGCCCAAAGAAGGCGACTGTGTTCCCGAAGTAACTTTTCCCAGTAACTCGCCGTCGAAGTTTTTTATTTCATAATCATGTCGGGCAATCCCTTTTTCAATCATTTCGAATCCAACGAGCTTTTGTGTAATGCCTTCTTTTTTCTGTTTTTCAAAATATTCCCTGTTGGTAAAATCTTTTGTGAATTTTGTTATCCAGCCGAGGCCTGCTTCCAGCGGGGATGTTTTATCATCGATATCATTTCCATACAAACAGAATCCCATTTCCAGCCGGAGCGTATCTCTTGCTCCAAGACCGATGGGTTTTATATTTTGTGAAGCACCAGCGTTGAATATTGCATCCCATATTTTATCAGCTGCGCCATCTGTATCTTCAAAATAAATTTCTACACCACCGGCACCTGTATAACCGGTTGCGCTGATGAGTACATTTTCAACGCCGGCAAAAACGCCTTTTACAAAAGTGTAGTACTTTAAATTAAGTATGTCAACATCCGTCAGAGGCTGCAATATTTTTGTAGCATTGGGACCCTGAATAGCGAGCAGGCATGTCTTGTCGGAAATATTATGCATCTCCACCTTTTGGTTAAATTTCTGGATCCATTTCCAGTCCTTTTCAATATTGCCTGCATTTACAACAAGCATGTATGCATTATTTTCTTCCAGGCAATAAACCAGGAGATCATCAACAATACCACCATCTTTATTCGGGAGGCAACTATATTGCGCTTTTCCTTTTGTCAGCTTAGATGCATCATTGGTTGTAACACGTTGGATCAGATCGAGCGCATTTTCTCCTTTCAGAATAAATTCACCCATATGACTTACATCAAAAACACCAGCATTGTTTCTCACGGCAGCATGTTCATCATTGATTCCGCTGTAACTGATGGGCATATTATAACCGGCGAATTCAGCCATTTTTGCACCGAGCGCAATGTGTTTTTCTGTAAAGGGAGTTGATTTCATTACGATGATTTTAGAGGAGCGAAGTTAAGGATGTATCGCTTTATCCTGAAGATAAAAAGAATTCCATTCTTTGCAGAATGGAATCTTTTCGTTTTTCAACTTCAACTCAACTATTGAAACGTTCTTTATATTGTACGCAGCACCGGACTGTCCATTGGTAAAACATTTCTGAATGCTTCGGGATCATTGTCACCATCATCCAGTTTTTCTTTCATCTTTTCCAGTTTTTCTTTTTCCGCGTCTGTTTTTTGAATGGATTTCTCTATAGAATCGAGCATTTTTTTATTCTCGAGTTTCTGTTTCATTTTAATAGAATCGATCCTGTTCAACGCGGGTTGTATACTGTCGTTGTACCGGTAAGTTTCAGGATTAGCATTTCTTTTTTTTCTTGGACTTGGATATTTATTTTCATCTACCATTTTTCCGTCCAGTGTACTTAATCCTTTTGCAGTCATTATATAATCTACATTATTTTCCCAGCCATGTTCGTACAGGTCATAATCTTCGTCGTACCAATTATAATCTCTGAACGGTCCGCCGAAATGCACGTTATTATTCCAGTTGGTATTATTGTTAATCCTGATCTGCTTGCCAACCGGTACATAAATTTCTATTCTCACCTGTTGATTACGGAATTTACTTTTCTCGGTAATGGGAATTCCTTTGGGCAGTACCAGAATACTATCCTTCTGTATGACAGGATAATTCATCAGGGCCGCTGTTGTATCTGCATCTTCCTGGCGGTATCCGTTACAGAATTTCTGCAGTATTACTTTAAAACTATCATTGGTAGATTTAATAATATTGATGTCAACATTATTTACATACAAGGTATCTCCGGGTTCAAAATCAGTAAACGGCTGAAAGCGAAGTCCTCTTCTTCTGAAATAATTATCAGCTCTTGATCCGGCAGCCACTTCGAGTTTACCAATGGTTGGATTGACCAGGCTCACTTCTTCTAATTTGGTGTGATTGCTTCTTCTGAAATCACTGCTGAGAGAAGCTAGTAAAAAGATAACACATATCCAGCCTACTACCCAAAGACTACCAAAAGCCCAGCGCACCATTTTGCTTTTTCCTTTGATCTTTGCAATACGCCTGATGATCCAGGTAATAATACCGATGATCGGTACGGCAATAAAAAATAACAATGTGCCCCAGGCAAATACATTCTGCCATCCGTCCCTGATCACATAATCCTTCAATGGAAAAACACCTATTGAAAATATCCCGGCTGTGAACAGACCAATTACCAGAAAAAAACATACTACAGAAATGATGAAATAACCAAATCCTTTTGCAAACAATGCTATGACATCGCCCAATGAACTGCGGGAACGTTTTGCCGCTTTGCCAACTTCTGCTCCCAACACTTTTGCTTTTTCTTCGGCAAAAACTTTGGCTTCTTCCCCAAATTTTTCTGCACGTTGACCAACACCTTTCATTTCTTCTACAACTGAATTTTTAATTGAATTCATGTTTATCTTTTCGCCTTTCATTTCCAGTTTTTCGGAAGTGGTAAATGCTTCGGGCACCACCAACCACAGAATAATATAAACGATCACCGAGCCCGGGCTGAAACTAAAGCTCAGAAAACTTGGAAAATCATAAAATCCCCAATGGCCCCAGCGGAAGATCACAGAAATAAAGGGAAGCAAAAACAACACTCTTGGTATCCATGGATTGATGCCAAAATAATTTCCAATACCACTGCAAACACCGGCAACAATTTTATCATCCGGATCACGGTAGAATTTTTTGCGGCTTCCGCCTATAACTGTCGTTGCGCTGCTGGGAACTGCTACCCAGAAAATAATATAAGGCAATATTCCGAAGCCGGCTGCAAAAAATAATATTACGAATATGATGCGGACTACAACCGGATCGAGGCCAAAGTAATTTGCAAGTCCCGAACACACACCACCCAGTACTTTATTATTTTCATCGCGGAACAATCTTTTATGTGCACCTGGCTGTTGCGGTTCTGCTGTAGCTTTCTGCTGCTGATCAAATTTTTTATTTTCAGCTGCTGTGGCTGCGCCGGTAACTTCTTCAAAATCCTCGGGGCGCCCCATACTTGCCATAATTGCATTTACATCGTCATCTGTAATGCAGGTGCTTCCAGCCTTTAAACGCTCCTGGAAGAGTTCGGCAATACGGCTTTCAATATCATTAATGATCTCGTCCCTGCCTTCTTCGTTGGAAAAATAGCGACGTAAACTTTCCGTATAGTTCTTCAGCGTTTCAAAGGCTGTAACTTCTATAGGAACTACGCTTCCCTGAAAGTTTATATTTATAACTTGTTTCATGATTGTTAGTTTATTGTTTCAATGAAATCATGCCTATCCCCTGGATAAATCATGGCTATACTTTATTATTGGTTGAAGTTGAAGTTTGTGTTTTCAGAAGTCACTGCTTTTACTGCGTTTGCCAACTCTTCCCATGTGGCTTCAAGTTCTTTGTAAAAAGCTGCTCCTTTTTCGGTGAGTGAAAAGTATTTCCGTGGCGGACCACTATTACTTTCTACCCATCGGTAGGTTAAAAACTCTGCGTTCTTAAGCCTTGTAAGCAAGGGATAAAGCGTTCCTTCCAGAAGGGTGAAATTGGCTGCCTTCATTTTTACAATAATGTCAGAAGGGTAGGCTTCTCCCTGCTTAATCACACAAAGGATGCAGAACTCCAAAACTCCTTTGCGCATCTGGCTTGCTGTGTTATCAATGTTCATGGCGGTAATAATTTAAAATCATGGCTATACTTTGAGGAGAGATATCCGGATTATTCCTCCTTGTTAAAACAAAGGTATAGTTTATTTTAATACTATGCAATACAAAG
Organism: Ferruginibacter sp.; assembly: GCA_040003235.1. Classification (GTDB taxonomy): domain Bacteria; phylum Bacteroidota; class Bacteroidia; order Chitinophagales; family Chitinophagaceae; genus Ferruginibacter. The sequence continues at coordinate 3,892 of JBDUCW010000033.1, forward strand.
TACCATCTTTTTTATAGTAGTCGGTTGTCAACATTAGCTTTTATACGCCTCATATCCTTACCAGTAAAGAGTTTCAGGTCTTTCAGGAAAAGTAAAAAAATATTTGCCCATGTTACGAACGGTTTTATCCGGGAGATAAACGGCAGAAAATTACACAGCAGCCCAACTTTTCCTAGCAGTTTTTTCAAAAAATAACAGCTCATTATTATTTTTACGTAAATGCTTTTATGGAAAGAAGAATATACAATCCTATTCAGAAAGATCAGGTAACTTTTTTAAAAAACCATGAAGATACCGAAGGTGCATATACTCTTGTAGAAGTAAAACTTTCTCACGGTGGAGCTGGATTGCATTATCACAAAACTTATTCTGAAATTTTTTTTGTACGGCAGGCGAACTCGAAGTGAGACTTGGTAAAGAAATTCATCATCTGCAGCAAGGAGAATCTGCTATTGCTGCCGCAAATGTTTTCATTTATTCGCAATCGCAGCGGAAACTCATGCAGGTTTCATGTCGAATTAAACCTGTCAGTCGCGGTTTTGAGCAATCGCTCCGGGTTGCTTAGGGGCTTGCTAATGATGGATTGTGTCGTAAAAATGGTTTTCCAAAAGATAAACTTGCCTTTGCCAGGTTATTTGATACCAGCGAAAGCAATCTTCCGGATGGAGAAGTTTATTGGAACCAATCTTAAGAATGCGGCCCAGGATAGCAAGAAGAAAGGGTATTGATACCACACTACTGGAACGGTATGTTTAGATCTTAATCCGCACCAGGTTATAATGATATTCATGCATTTTAACAAGTTTGTTCTTTTTTATTTTGTAGTTTTATAAGAGCAAAAACACTACCCGATTGAACATCCTGCATATATGAAACATCTTTTGCTCTTTTTCATTTTCTTGTTTTATATAATCCCTCCCGCATTTTGCCAAAAAATACAACACCAGTCGAAACAAGATGCTGCTTTTTACCGTGCATTAGAAAAGCAAAAAAACGGTCTGCCGTCTTCAAAAAGATTAATCAGCCGTCTAGAAAAACAATATAATGCCGCCAAGCAATTTCATCTCGATAGGATTGAGAAGCTGATGCAGGTACCAGCCTCCGCAGCAACGGTAGATATATTGAATGAATATGAGATCCTGCAGCAGTTCCGTAATGCTTTACTAAAAACAGCTTGTTGCAATGCGTATGCAACGAATTTTCAAGACGACCTTTCGCTGGCGAAAAATAAAGCTGCGGAAACAATGTACTCTAGAGGAAGCAGTCTTTTGTATGACACCAGCACAGCGGCCATCAGAACTGCATATCGGTATTTTCAACAGGTTGATCTGCTGATGCCCACTTATTTGGACGTTAAGAAAAAAATGGATTCGCTGTATTATGTCAATGTATTTGTGATTGCTTTTAATCCAATCGAGGATACTGATTTTTTTGTAAACAAAGGCCTTGCTCCCTACCTTTATGGATTCAGTAACCGTGTTTTCATAGACAGGTTGATCAATGAAACCGATTTGACCCGTTCTGCAATTCCATTCCTCAGGCTTCTAACTATTCATCAATGTAATACCGAACATATTAATCCGGACTGGATTGTTGATATTAATATACAGGAACTAAATGCCTCTCAATCAATCGAAACAAAAACCGAAAAACAATATTTTCAGGAAGCAACAGGAACCGATTCTACCGGAAGAAGTATTTACAGTACCCGAACGGAATATATAGACAGAACTGTGAGTGTGGTAAATGATGCCACTGTATCTATACAGGTGAATATCACAGATTATGGCAATGGGAATAATATATTTTCTCAAAATTTCAGTTCACAATACTTCAGGAGTGAAGCGAATTCTTTTTCTTCCGTTGGAAGCGACCGCGCGAGTGCAGTAGTGGGTCTTTACAGTAATATTTACAATTCTTACAAAAAATCAATAGAGTCTTTGTTGTATCCTTGAATTTGTATTATCCAAATTGAAAATATTAACAAGAAATCTGATAATACTTTTGGTAAATTTATAAGCTCTCAATCTTAACCTCAGTCACAATATGAGAAAGTTATTATTATTTTACTGCATGTTTTTCTTTTTATCACTCAGTCGTCGGCGCAATCGTTGGCCAAGACCACTTCTGTTGATGCCGCTTTTTATGCCGCGCTGGAACAAATGAATGTACAAAAATTTTAACAAAACAGCCATAACCGATCTTGAGAAGAAGTATACAAAATCAAAATCGGCCCATTTAAATCAGATACAATCATTACAAAAAAGATCAGATTTAAATAGTTTGTTGCAACTGGTAAATGAATATGAATCGCTTCAGGAACTTTATACAGGTCTTACAGCCGGCAACTGCAATATACTTGCTGTCGATTATCACCAGGAATTGGAAAGCGCCCGAACAACCGCTGAATCATAACTATACGTAGCCGGACTTGCGCTGGCTTCAGATAGCAGCACCACCGCTGTCCGCAAAGCTTATAGCTATTTTCAACAAGCCGATTTTCTCAATCCTGGGTTTAAAGATGCCAAGGCAAAAATGTATGCGCTTTATAAAAACAATGCTTTTATTATAGCGTTCAATCCATTGGAAGACAGCGCCTTTTTCGTAAACAAGGGTTTTCCAGATCATTTCTTTTGGTACACGAATACCACTTTTACAGACAGGCTTATAAAAGAAGCCGATGTCGCCCGGTCCGACATCCCTTTTTTAATGCTGATGACAAGGGGAGCGTGCGATAGTTTGCGCATTATTCCCGACTGGCGGGTGCATATAAGTCTGCAACAACTATATGCGGGAGAAATAAATTCAAAGGAGATTGTTCAATCAACCAATACAGCAATTGTAACAAACAGCAATTACATTTCTCCGGATCTCTTTCATGGTTTGCATGATCCTTATACCACCGTAAGCAAATCTGAAAAACTACCTCAGAAGTTTTATCCGATCGATTACGAACACAGTACAGAAGCTGCTGATAAAAATTATTACAAGCCTCTGTTTATTCATTATGAAAAAACAAATAGTCTTGTCACTGAAGCAAACGTGGTGTTGCAAATGACCATTGCTGAAATGGCTGGAGGCAAAGAGATTTTCAGTAGAAATTTTAATGGTAGTTATAATAATAAAATCGCAATTTATTACAACGGAAAAAACGGTAAGTACAAGATTGATACGTTTTTAAAAAAAGCAATTGCCATCAGTTATCTGTATGAATCTATTTATCCTGAGTACAAAAATGCCATACTGGAATTGCTTAACAGGTAAAAGCAGAAGGAAAATTATTTAAAAATAGCATATACCAACAGGCTCATTAAATAAGCCAGTCCCGTCATATATATCAATTGAACAACCGGCCATTTCCAGCTTTTTGTTTCTCTTTTCACAATTGCCAGTGTGCTCATACATTGCATGGCCAGCATGTAAAAAACCATCAGCGATAAACCACTGGCCAGTGTATATACTTTTGTTCCGTCTGATTTTACAGCCATCTCCATCTTTTGACGAAGTGTACTGTTATTTTCTTTACTGTCGTCGCCAACACTATATAATGTTGCCATTGTTCCAACAAACACTTCTCTTGCAGCGAAAGAAGTAACGAGTGCAATACCAATTTTCCAATCGTACCCCAATGGCTTTATAGCTGGTTCAATACTTTTTCCAAGTATTCCCGCATATGAATTTTCAAGTAATGACGTTTGGTATGTTTTACTCAATTCATCCTTTTTTTCTGGATGCAGCTGAAGCTGTTCATTGTAAGTTGCGGTTACCGCACTCATTTTTTTCTTTGGGCCATAAGTACTCAGGCCCCATAATATCAGGCTGATCAGCATAATCACCCTGCCTGCATCAAATACAAATACGCGGGCTTTTTCTATCATTGTCTGAAAAATATTCTTCCATCTCGGGCCACGGTAAACAGGGAGCTCCAGTATAAAAAAACTACGCTCTTTACTGTGAATAAACCATTTCATTACATAGCTTACTATTAATGCCATTATTGTTCCCATCAGATAAAGGAGCATCATGACAAGCCCCTGTAAACTTAAAAATCCAAAATATAATTTTGAAGGAATTACCAATGCAATTAAAATAGTATAAACAGGAAGCCTGGCACTGCAACTCATTAATGGGGTAATCATAATCGTGAGCAGTCTTTCTTTTTTGTTCTCAATAGATCTTGCACTCATGATAGCAGGAACAGCACATGCAAAGCCACTGATCATCGGCATCACACTTTTACCATTGAGGCCCACCTTACGCATGAGTTTGTCCGAAAGAAAACTGATCCGCGCCATGTAACCGGTATCTTCCAGCAATGTTACCAATCCGAATAATATCATTATCTGCGGAACAAAAACAAGTATCCCACTCAGTCCTGCCACAATTCCATTTATAAAAAGGTCGCTGAACCAACCGCTGGATATATGATTGTTCAGCCATCCGGAAATATGCGCAAAGCTCCATTCTATTCCATCCATCGGAAATTGTGCAATAAAAAAAACACACTGGAACATAATAAACAGAACCAGCAAAAGTATCAGGTACCCCCATCGCCTGTGCAATAAAATATTATCCAGCTTTTCTGTAAATAAACTTTTTTTCAAAGGGCTGTCTTCTACTACCGCCTGCTGCATAATATATTTAATGCGGTTGTAGCGGGCCATTATTTCTTCAGCCTGGGTTTTTGTTGCATTAAATTGCTGATCTGTTTTTATCTGTCCGATCTTTTGTTGAACAGCTTCTCCCAATAAAAAATGTTCGTGATTGATAAGATAGTGAACAGCCGTATAATTGCTGAGTTGCGGAAACTGTTTTTTTATTTCTTCTACCGGTTTTATAACCGCATCCGTCACTTCAATAAAATCTCTCGGCGTTGCATGACTTAAATTCGCAGCAGTCTGTTCCAAAGTTCTTTTGAGTTGATCGAGCCCTTTATTCTTCCTGGGATTAACGGTAACAATCGGCACACCCAGTTCTCTTTCCAAATTCGGAATGTCTATCTGTATGCCTTTTCTTTTTGCCAGGTCCATCATAGTAAGGGCTACTACAACCGGCACTTTCAGATCTATGATCTGCGAACAGAATAATAAATTTCTCTTTAAATTACTCGCATCTGCCACCAGTAAAACAAAGTCTGGTTTTATATCGCTGTCCTGCCCAAGCAAGACTTTATAAGCCACCCATTCATCAGCACGTTTGGGATACAGACTGTAAGTTCCCGGCAAGTCAATCAGTGTAGCAGTAACCGCTGGAGATAATTTACAAATCCCTGTTTTTTTATCAACCGTTACTCCGGGAAAATTTCCAACCTTCTGGTTGAGTCCTGTCATAGCATTGAACAGCGATGTTTTTCCGCTGTTAGGATTTCCTACCAATGCTATATTTAATTTGCCGGCCAAAATTATTCAGTCTGCAAAAATAACAGATATTCATCCGAAGAACTTACGAATAAAGAAAAGTCTGACCTTCGTTAAACTATACATTTTCTTATTAGTTGTAACATTTTTCTATACAGCGCGACTAACAATACAAACATTTATTCATTGCAGGAGAAAGCACTTAAAGAAGATTTTGTAAAAAAGATTACGGGACATGAATTGCTGATTTATAAGATCTGTCGTCTGTATGCTTATACTGATGCCGACCGGCAGGATCTTTTCCAGGAGATCGTAATCCAGCTCTGGCGTGCCTTTCCGGGATACAGGGCTGATGCAGCATTCAGTACCTGGATGTATCGCGTAGCCATCAACACCAGCATCAGCGGATTAAGAAAGAAAAAAATCTTTTCTTATTCGGTTGAGCCCGGTAATCTTCCTACGCAGATAAGCGACGTTTCTTATAATTATGAAAATGAAGAAAAGCTGCAAATGCTCTATTCCGCAATCGGGAAATTAAATGAAATAGAGAAGGCGCTGGTAATGCTTTATCTCGAAGACCGAAGCTATAACGAAATAGAAGAAATTCTTGGAATAACAGAGGGAGCATTACGTGTGAAAATGAGCCGCATTAAAGAAAAATTACGCTCGTTAACTAATAATTAATTGACATGGAACTGGAAAATTTAAAATCATTGCTGAACGAGTCTGCTCTGAAAGATCATGCAACTAAAAAAAATAATATCATGGAACTGATTCAAAACAAAAGCAAGGGTCCGCTTGCGGCACTCGAAGCAAAATTAAAGTGGAATTTCTATCTTTTTCCGGTGTTCATTATCTTTATTATAGATTTTATAAAGAAGCCGGAGCACATCCACAGACCGTCGATATGGATGGTTATTATTTTACTCTTCGTTACGTTCTGCGATTTTACCTACAATTATTTTATAGTTAAGAGTATCCAGCGAAAGGATGCTACAGTAACAGGGAGTATGCTGAAACAGATCCGTAAACTTGAAGCCAGTTTTAAATGGCATAATAATTTTTTAAAAATTTATCTGGTTATTATTGTGGTGCTGCTTGAAATTATTATGTTTTATCATATAGAAAAAGATTTTGAACCCTGGTATGCTGTAAGTATATGGATAAGAATTGTTGTTTACATTCCGCTTATTGCTGTAGCGGATTTTTTCAACCGGAGTTCTTTTCAGAAACAGTATGGTCAGCATCTTGCCAACTTAAAAAAATTAGCTGCTCAGTTATAATTCCTGTAGTTTTTCTGTAATCTTTTTAAATATTGAAAGAATAAATTTTCAGAAAGCTACCTTTGTAAAGATCTTACTGTCTGCGTTAAACTTTATTCGGCTGTTTTGTTTGCGGGCATTAAAATAAGTATCAGTTGTTATGAAAAAAATATTGTTTGGTCTTTGTATAATCAGTTTTTCTGTTACAGCGCAGAAATTAAAAAAAGCTGACAAGATAATTGTAACAGATCTGCAAACCAATATCGGTTACCTGGCTGATGATAAACTGGAAGGAAGGCGTACAGGCACCCCCGGCGAAAAACTGGCGTATGAATTTATCAGTACAGCATTTCAGAATGCAGGTCTGCAGCCCAAAGGTAACAACGGGACTTATTTACAGGAGTTTGAAGTAAATGACGGCAGACAGATAAATCCTTCCACACATTTTATTATTAATGGAAATGACCTTAAGCTCAATAAAGAATTTTTTCCACTCAGCATTTCTCCGAACGCTTCAATAGAATCTGTTGCAGCGGTTGCAGTTCAGGAATCAAAAAATATCTGGTTCTGGGATTTGAAAGAGATCCTTACTGATAATAAAAATAATCCGCATTTTGATCTGAATGACGCTATCAAAACAAAGCTCGCGGATATTACTTCAAAGGGAGCAACAGGCTTGATTATTTATAATACATCTGCTATTGATGATGAAATAAAATTTGAGCCAAAGATAAAACCGGAGTATGCAAAAATTCCTGTCTTGTATGTAACCAAAATGGCAAAAGAAAAATATCTTATTGATGAAACTGCAACGCTGGATATAAAATTGAAAGTAGATGTTAGCGATAAAAAAAGATGGGGACACAATGTAATTGGTTATTTAGATAACGGCGCTGCAACCACTATTATCATTGGAGCACATTACGATCATCTTGGTTATGGCGAAGATCATAATTCATTATACGCCGGAACTGTGCCGATGATACACAATGGTGCTGACGACAATGCAAGTGGTACCGGTGCATTGATAGAATTAAGTAAATTATTAAAGGCCTCAAAGCTGAAGAAAAACAATTATTTATTTATTGCTTTTTCTGGTGAAGAACTTGGATTATACGGAAGCAAACATTTTACAGATCATCCAACCATTGATCTTTCAACAGCTAATTACATGATCAATATGGATATGGTGGGCCGGTTAAACGACAGCACACATGCCATGACTGTTGGCGGTTTTGGAACCTCTCCTGCGTGGAGTAATATTATTATTAATTCAAAAAATATTACCGTAAAGATCGATAGCAGCGGCACCGGACCCAGTGATCACACATCATTTTATAGAAAAGATATTCCTGTTTTATTTTTCTTCACAGGTACACATAGTGATTATCATAAACCGAGTGATGATGCTGATAAAATAAATTATACCGGTGAGCTGCAGGTGATCAGATACATTTATGATGTGATTGGCACCACAGAAAAAAAAGATAAACTTGTTTTTACAAAGACGCGTGAGCAGACAATGGCCAAGAACAGTTTTAAGGTTACCATTGGCGTAATGATCGATTATACTTACAGTGGTGGTGATGGCATTAAAATAGATGGAGTGAGTGATGGCCGCCCTGCACAAAAAGCAGGCATTAAACCGGGCGATATTATTTCCCAATTGGGCGATCATAAATTTTCTGATGTAAATGAATATATGGGGGCGCTTAATAAATTCAATAAAGGAGATAGTACCAAGGCGAAAGTAAAAAGAGGTAAAGATGAATTGCTGGTTGACATTACTTTTTGATGGGGAGTGTATGCAATAAAGAGTAATTTTGGCAATTACAAAACTGCTGAACCTGACATGAAGCTTAAAATTGATAACGATGCTCTGGCTGAGGAGTTTTTTGAAGACTCCCGTCTGTTGGGCATTGTAGCTCCTGTTAAAGATTATCAGTTCAGCTGGCAGTTAAACCAGGTCCTTGGTTTTAATTTCAGAATAAATAACGGGTTGGAAATTAAACTTACAAAAAAAGACCGCATCTATTTTTTTGCGGTATATGAATATCATATTCCTGCTGCAACACTTTGCCATTATCTTTATAACAATCAGTGTGACGGAGAATATTTATTACCCGAATTTAAGCATCTCGATTTTTTGTGGATGATCAAGGGAGATGCTATTGAAGATGCAGAATTGAAAGCATTGATATCTTCAATAAGAAATATTACCGGTGTACAGTTGATCAGTGAGATGACCAACGAAAAAATAAAGAACAAACAACATTTAATTTTCTAACCAATTTTTAAAAATAGTATTATGTGGAAAGAAGAAAATAATAAGCTTTACAAAAAATTTGAGTTCAGTGATTTTTCACAGGCTTTTGCATTTATGACCAGAGTAGCGTTGGCAGCAGAGAAAATGGATCATCATCCTTTATGGACAAATGTGTATAATAAAGTAGAAATATGGCTGAATACGCATGATGCCGGAGATGTGGTAACCGATAAAGACAAAAAGCTTGCTGACCGCATTGATAAATTAATAAACTGAGGGTTTTAATAAAATAATTCGCCCCATTCCTGTATTGTATTTTATTTTACGGGAATGGTTTTTTATTTTTAATACTTTCACAGATGCCGCTTCTACGCCATATACCTTTTTTAAAAGCTGTGTTTTTCCACAGTATTACTGCGTTTGGCGGTCCTCAGGGTCATTTTGGAATGGTGATGAAAACTTTTGTTGACAGGAGGCGGGATATCACCAAAGAAGAATTGATGGAATATGTTTCTTTTTGCCAATTGCTTCCCGGAGCTTCTTCTACACAAACATTGACCTTGATAGGTTTTAAACGCGGCGGAGTTCCGCTTGCGGTGCTTACACTTATTATCTGGATATTACCGGCCTGTGTTTTTATGGGTTCTTTATCTTTTGTGATCACTAACATCGGAAAAGAAAAACTTCACAGCAGCATTTTTCAGTTTATTCAGCCGATGGCAATCGGATTTTTGGCCTATGCTGCTTTTAAGATGTTCAGGATATCAGTAAATAATCTGATCACTCAAATTATCATGCTTGTATCAATGGTAACAACTTTTATTCTTTTTAAATCTCCCTGGATATTTCCTTTATTGATTGTTTTAGGTGGCGTTGTTACCAATTTCAGCAGTAGGCGCATTCCGGAAAAAGAAGTAATCAAGCCCAAGCATATTCGCTGGACAAATATCTGGCTCTTTGTGCTCATTTTTATAGTGGCCGGCGCAGTCAGTGAAACAGCACGCAAACAGCAATGGAAGGAACGTAAGGCATTTAATGTGTTTGAAAATAATTACCGGTTTGGAAGCCTTGTATTTGGTGGTGGAGATGTTTTAATTCCCATGATGGTTGATCAGTATGTCGCAAGACCTACTTCAGAAAATGTACAACGAAAAAATCCAGAAGGGGTTATTGAAATTCCAAAAGAAGAGCTGTTAACTGGTGCCGGCTTGGTAAGGGCGATACCTGGACCTGTATTTTCTATTGCGGCATTTACCGGGGGCCTTGCGATGAGAGAAAGTGGTCATCCTGAAAAACAGTTACTGGGTTGTATATTGGGCTCTGTGGCAATTTTTTTACCAAGTGCATTGCTGGTCCTTTTCTTTTACCCGGTTTGGCAAAACTTAAAAAAGTTCGTTGTTGTTTATCGGGCGCTGGAAGGCATTAATGCTGTAGTGGTTGGGTTAATGTGGGCTGCAACTTTATATCTTTTAAAAGACGTTTCAATTATGTCTTTTGATAAAGCAAGTCTTTTCAATACAGGAGTTATCGGCGGAACATTTTTATTTTTGCAGTTAACAAAATTACCAACGCCCTTTATCGTTTTGTTTTGTTTATTGCTGGGCGCTTTATATTGATTTCTCGATAATAATTGTTCCTTTGTATTTCTTCCATTACAGCATCTGGCACCAAATACCTGATTGATTTTCCCTCTTTAATTAATTCCCTGATTAACGTACTTGAAATTTCGACTAATGGAGCTTCTAGTAGTCTTGTTTTTGGCGATATATTTTTTATACTAAAGCCCGGCCTGTTATATACATAAATTGGATAGTCCTTTTTGATCAAATTTCCATTTTTCCACTTTTCAAGATTTAAAAAACTATCGCTTCCCATTATAATCGAAAAATCATATTGTGGGTATATCTCCTTCAAATAAGTTAGTGTATCAATTGTGTAGGAAGGCCTGGGAAGTTTAAACTCAATATTACTTGCTTTAATTTGAACTGCTCCATCAATTGCAGTTTTTATTAAATGTAGCCTGTGTTGTTCATTTAATAAGCTGGTAGATTCTTTAAAAGGATTTTGAGGGGAAACAACAAACCATATCCTGTCTAAATCAGAGTTATTTATAACATGGGTAGCAATGATAAGATGGCCATTATGTATTGGATTAAAGGAGCCGAAATACAGTCCTATTTTCATAAAAAAATGATCAACAGTGTTATATAAAAATGTATTTTATCTATATGATGTCTTCTACCCAAATCATTTCAGCTTCATTTATACGAAGGCTCAGTGTGTAACCGGCTACGTTAATTGAGATGGGATCGCCCAAAGGAGCAATTTTTTCAATTGTTATATTTTCTCCAGGAACACAGCCCATTTCCATAAGCTTTAGAAAAATCTCGTCTTTTTCAAATGAGAGTATTGACACCGTTTTTCCCTGTTTAATATCGGAAAGCCTTTTTCGCATTTTCATTTTTGGATATGCAAAGCTATCTATACTCATTGTTTTATAATTTCGATATTAGAAATACTATTTATCTTGGTAAAATTTTTTTCGCAGGGGGTTCGGGTAAATCTGGCAAACCGTAAAATCCTTAAGTTTTATATTGAATCCATTTTTAAAAAAAACAGGATTGGTTTTACAAACCTGCAATATATTTTTTGTAACGACGCATACCTGCTTTCTATAAATACTATTTTTCTAAAACATGACTTTTATACAGACATTATTACTTTTCGTCTTTCAGAAGACAATGAGCCGATTGAAGGTGAAATATATATAAGCATTGATCGTGTTAAAGAGAATTCAATTACTTGTCATACACATTTCCAGGAAGAACTACATAGAGTAATCTTTCATGGCGCTCTTCATTTATGTGGATTTAATGATAAAACCAAAACAGAAACTGCAGAAATGCGGAAAGCGGAAAACAAATGTTTAGTTCAATATTTTAAACTGTTCCACGTGAAACCTTCTAGGTAGATTTTCACGTGGAACATATCCCTAGCTATCTTTTAGTTGTAAAAATCCTGTTCGCTATCTTTGCAACAATGTTTCCAGATTATGATATTATTGTTGTCGGTGCTGGTCATGCTGGCTGTGAAGCAGCAGCGGCGGGAGCAAATATGGGGAGTAAGGTATTACTCATTACAATGAATATGCAAACTATTGCTCAAATGAGCTGTAACCCTGCGATGGGAGGCATAGCCAAAGGGCAAATAATAAGGGAAATAGATGCAATGGGGGGTTATAGTGGTATCGTTAGTGATTTAAGCACAATACAATTTAGAATGCTTAATAAATCAAAAGGTCCGGCAATGTGGAGTCCTAGATCTCAAAATGACAGGATGCTTTTTGCCGGTAAATGGAGGGAAATGCTTGAAAAAACACAAAATGTTGATTTCTATCAAGATACCGTAGGCGAACTTCTTATTAAAGATGCAAAAGTGTATGGTGTTAAAACCGGCCTTGGTCAGGAAATAAAAGCAAAAGCCGTGGTACTCACCAATGGAACTTTTCTGAATGGAATAATTCATATTGGCGAAAAAAAATTTGGTGGCGGGAGAGTAGGCGAAAAAGCTGCTACAGGCATTACCGAACAACTTGTAAAACTTGGGTTTGAAAGTGACCGGTTAAAAACAGGAACTCCCCCGAGAATTGACGGCAGAAGTCTTAATTACTCCAAAATGGAAGAACAAAAGGGGGACGATCGCATTGTTGGATTTAGCTTTCAGGATATTAAAAAAGTAAACCCTGCCAGACAAAAAAGCTGTTGGATAACTTATACAAATGAAAAGGTGCACCAACTTTTAAAAACCGGCTTTGAAAAGAGTCCAATGTTTCAAGGCAGAATTCAAGGCACAGGTCCTCGTTATTGTCCTAGTATAGAAGACAAAATCAACAGATTTGCCGATCGTGACCGCCATCAACTATTTATAGAGCCTGAGGGATGGGAAACGGTTGAAATATATTTAAATGGATTCAGTACTTCTCTACCCGAAGATGTTCAGTATAAAGCGCTTAAAAGTATTCCAGGTTTCGAAGACTGCAAAATATTCCGGCCTGGGTATGCTATTGAATATGATTACTTTCCTCCTACCCAACTTAAATTTTCTTTAGAAACAAAACTTATAGACGGTCTATTTCTTGCGGGTCAAATAAATGGAACTACCGGATATGAAGAAGCAGCATGCCAGGGCTTAATGGCTGGAATTAATGCTCATCGGAAAAGTCAAAGCTTAGAAGCTGTTGTCTTAAAAAGAAGTGAGGCTTATATAGGGGTGTTGATTGATGACCTTATTAATAAAGGAACAGATGAGCCATATAGAATGTTTACAAGCAGAGCCGAATTCAGAACACTTTTAAGACAGGATAATGCTGATCTCAGGCTTACTGATAAGAGTAACCAAGTTGGCCTTGCAGATGATTCCAGACTTAGGAAAGTTGCCGCTAAAAAATATAATATAGACTTGGTAAAAGCAGCCCTGAATTGTATCAGTCTTGAACCGGATACAGTCAATGGATATTTGCAAAGCGTATACTCTTCTCCGTTAGTTCAAAGGCAAAAAGCTTCGCAATTATTATTAAGGCCTGTTATGGATTTAAAGACAATGGTCGATTTATTTTCACCATTGGAAGAACTGAAAAAATTTGATGAAGAAATACTGGAGCAGGCTGAGATTCAGCTTAAGTATGATATCTATATTGAAAAAGAAAAAGAATTGGTAACAAAAATGAGTCACCTGGAGGATCTTATCATCCCCGAAAGTTTCAGTTATGATAAACTTGTCTCTTTATCTAATGAAGCACGGCAAAAATTTGCAAAGATCAAACCCAGAACACTTGGCCAGGCAAGTCGTATAAGTGGGGTTAATCCAAGCGATGTTCAAATATTAATGGTTCATATGGGCAGATAGTTTTAAATAAAATAAATATAATGGAGTTAACATTTTCAGCTAATGCATTGAGGGCAGATGTTTTTAAAAGAGTAGAAACGTATCTTACAGATAATGGTTTTAAAATTGATAAACAAGATAGTTCTAGACCATGGGGCGGTTTTTTTGTACTTGATGAAAGCCAGGCGGATATTTTTATAAAAAAATATTTTTCTCACCTCCATAAAGAAGACCTTCTCATTAGTGACAAGTTAAGTCCAAAAATATTAATAGTTGAACCAAACAAAAGATTAAGCTGGCAATATCATTACCGTCGTGCGGAAATATGGAAACTGATTGCTGGCGAAGCTGGTGTAATCACAAGTTATGATGATTTTGAAAAAGATAAAACCATTTTGAAAATAGGCGATATCATTCAGTTAAAACAGGGGCAGCGGCACAGGCTGATCGGAACCGATCAATGGGGAATTGTTGCTGAAATCTGGCAGCATACGAACCAGGAAGCTCCATCAGATGAAGAGGATATTGTAAGAGTACAGGATGACTTCGGACGCTAACAGAATTTCCCCTTTCGTAAACAATGTTGGCAGCTTGTTGTTAATTTTACAGTTTAAACGCGAGTTATGATCAAGACAGGAAATACCATTGTAAGTATATATACTGAAATGACGCCCAATCCGGAAACCATGAAGTTTGTTGCTAATAAGCTTTTATACCCGGGTAAAAGTATCGATTTTCAGGATGAATCTACTGCAGGCCCATCAGCTCTGGCACAAGAACTTTTCAGTTTCCCTTTTATTAAGTCTGTTTTTATAGCAAGCAACTTTGTTACGCTCACCAAAACCAGCGACACAGAAGATTGGCAGGATGTTATTCCAACCATCAAACAGTTTCTTAAAGATTATCTTGAAGAAGGAAAATCTGTTGTAAACGAAGAAGAGGTTGCTACCATGAAAAGCGAAAGCAGCAATGAGGTAAGTGCAGATGATGACGATGTTGTAAAACGGATTAAAGAACTTTTAGAAAATTATGTGAAACCCGCAGTGGAAATGGATGGCGGTGCAATACAATTTAAGAGTTATGACAACGGCAAGGTAAATCTTATGCTGCAGGGAAGCTGCAGTGGATGTCCTTCATCCATGGTTACTTTAAAAGCGGGAATTGAAGGTATGATGAAACGCATGATACCCGAGGTAAAAGAAGTTGTAGCAGAAGCAGAATAAATTTATTTATTAAAATATTTATCAGCATCCCTAAAACGGATGCTTTTTTATTCTGTTCAACCAGGTTTTACAAAATCTATCCATCATAGGTCAATAATGGCCCACAAAAAAACCGGACATTCAGCCCGGCTTTATATAAAAAAAAATAATAAAATCAACTGAGGGTCGCAGTCATAGTAATATTTGCATTCAACAGTTTGGAAACAGGACAATTAGCTTTTGCATCTGCTGCACATTCATCAAACTTTGCTTTATCTATTCCCGGTACAACTGCTGTAACTGTTAGTGCCGATTCCGTAATCACGCCATTGTCCAGTGTTACATCACATTTTGTTTCAATACTGTCTGGTGTAAAACCAGCGGCATTCAAAACAAAGGTCAGTTTCATCGTAAAACAACCGGCATGGGCAGCTGCAATTAATTCTTCCGGATTGGTGCCAACACCGTCAGCAAAGCGGCTGTTAAATGAATATTGTGTTTTATTAAGCACAGTGCTTTGTGTTGTTAAATGGCCGCTGCCTTCTTTACCCGTACCGTTCCAAACGGCTGTTGCATTTCTTTTCATGATTAATTTATTTATGAATGATTATGTTACTGCGAAGCTATAAATTAATTCAATGCAGTAAAGATTATCTTTGAGATAATGAACCTGCAGGATATATATCACCAGTTTATTGAAGGACTAAAGAACACTTCTCTTATTGAATTTGTTGCGGTATTCTTTGGTATCATCAGTGTTGTTTTCAGCCGTAAAGAAAATATTCTTGTTTATCCAACCGGTATCATTAACACCATTCTTTATACATGGCTATGTTTTAAATGGTGGAATTTATACGCAGAGGGAAGCCTGAACTTTTATTATACTGCAATGAGTATTTATGGTTGGTACGCCTGGACACGAAAAAAGGGAGGCGACAAAATTCATATAAGTCCGAATAATAAAAAAGACTGGACCATTAGTCTTTCTTTTTTTTTTATAAGCTGGATCGTTCTGTATTTTGTGCTGAGCAGGTATACAAAAAGTACGGTCCCCATGGCCGATTCATTTGCAAGTGCAGCTGCCTACACCGGTATGTGGCAAATGGCAAATAAAAAAATAGAGAACTGGATGTGGTGGGTCATCACAAATATCGCATCCATTCCGCTTTATTTTTATAAAGGCGCGGTGTTCACCAGCTTTCAGTATGTTGTTTTTTTGATATTGGCTGTTATGGGGTGGATAGAGTGGAACAAAAAATATAAAGCTGAACATGCTTAAAAAAATTGTCATCATTGGTCCTGAAAGTACCGGCAAGAGTACATTGTGTGAGTTGCTCGCCAATCATTACAACAGCTTATGGGTAAAAGAATATGCGCGGGAATATCTTCTTACTAACGGAACCGATTATACTTTTGAAAACCTGCTCGATGTTGCCAAGGGCCAGTTAGTGCTTGAAGAAAAAGCGGTGTATGATTTAAAAGCAAAAAATATAAATCTCCCGTTATTCCTGGACACAGACATGTATGTAATGAAAGTGTGGTGCGAATTTGTTTTTGGCAAATGTCATAACTGGATACTGGATCAGATCGCCGTACGAAAATATGATCTCTATCTTTTATGCAATACAGATCTTCCCTGGGTAAAAGATGAACTGCGTGAATATCCTGATCTTGTTTCGAGAGAAAAACTTTTTCACATTTACAAAGACAATATGCTGAATCAGAATGTACCGTGGGTTGATATTTCAGGAACTTATGAAGAACGTTTGCAAAAGGCTGTTACAGCAATCGATAAACTATTTTTCGCTATTTGATCAGCTCCTGGATATCCGGATCAGATTCGAGATTATTCATTTGCCTCAAAATATTTACCGCTCTTCCGCTTACATAAGAACTCAATGGTTTAACGGTATAAACTTTCGGATTCGGTAATGAAGCGGCAATCATTGCTGCTTCCATACGTGAAAGGTCCTTCGCATCTTTATTAAAAAAACTTTTTGCCGCCGCCTGTACACCAAAAACGCCCTTTCCCATTTCAGCAATATTCAGGTATCGTGCAAGAATGGTTTTTTTTCCCCAGAGTTCTTCAATATTAAAAGTAAAAAAAACCTCTAGTCCTTTTCTCAATTGACTTCTGCCCTGCCATAAAAAATAATTCTTAGCAACCTGTTGACTGATCGTACTTGCTCCGCGAACTTTGTCTGGATGACGTTTATTATATTTCATCGCAAGCTTAATTGCCCTGATATCAAATCCATCGTGATCAGGAAATTGCTGATCCTCACTTGCAATTACTGCCAGTTTAATATTCGGTCCCATTTCTTTGTAGCTGATATAATCGCGGTGGAGTCCATTTCCCTGGAACAGGCTGCCCATCTGCGTAAGCGTAATTGGCGGATTGAAAACAATTCCCCATAAAAGATACAGCAGCATTCCGATGTAACCGATAAAAAAAATCTCTCTAAGAACAATAGCAACTTTCTTCACAGACCCGATCTTTCTGAATAAAAAATAATACAATAACCCGAACGTTAGCACGATGCAAAAAAAGACGAGCATTTTTATTTTCAGATTTTCGATGGCAAAATCTTTGACATTGAATTTTTGAAACATAAAAAAAAGAAACCAGCAGATATGCGCAATAAAGATCCAGAAAAAAATCTTTTTGGTAAAACTCCACACTTTCATTCGGGCGTGTTTATTTTTTTGTAATTATGTCTGAATAACATTTATATCGCCCTGTGCGACATGTTCATATATTGAAGCCGGTATTTTTTTCCGATCTCTTTGCCATTGCTCTTTCCTTTCGCCATAAAATAACCAAGTGTTGCAAGACCGGCGGACGCGGCCATCAATGGTGCGCTGAATTTTTTTCGATCGGCCAGGTAAACTACACCGCTTCCCAAAGTAAGCAATGTACCGCCACCCAACAATGCAGCGCCACTTCCTTTCCAATCGAAATTCTGTCTTTTGGAATAACCGATCGATTTTATTTCATTGTAATGAAACTGGTAATGATAACTTCCGACAGTATCCGGAACAATTGTACCAAAAGTAGTAAGCGCACGTTGTACAATAAACTCCTGCAGATAAAGCGTATCATTTTTAATCTCGGTAATTTTTGCATTAATGAATGCACCGTTTGTTGATAAAAAAGAAATGTTGGTACCTGCATAATACCTGGCCTCGGTTTTATTGTTTTTTTTAAGCAAAATGAAATCAGATGATTGAGAATAAGAAAAGTTATACAGCAGTAAACAGGCAGCCAGGAATAATTTCATTTTACAAATTAAAAAAACTAAACAGCAGAAAAGGCATGTTAGCTGTTAATTTTTTTTCTTAACAGTGTGTAAATAATTCCGAAAAGTATGATGCCGCCAAAGATCAGGTACAGTGCGCCAGATATCCGGTTGATGAGCAGTATGTTTTTATCGCTGAGTTTTTTTCCAAGTTTACCTGCACCCAGCACCTTGCCAACATCCGCCAGCATATTCACGCCCAGGCAGGTGCTGAAGATGATCACGCGGTCGATAAAAGAATATACCGACGCCAGAGATGCCGCCATTACTACCCAGAAAGAAATTACCGCAGGGTTAAGTGTATTTATTAAAAATCCGGAACTGAAGATGGCAAAATAATTTGTTTTGGTTCTGCCGGCAGGTGTGATCTCATCTCCTGCAATTAGCACAGGTTCCTGTAACCGCCTCGGTTCTATTTTTTTTATAAAAGCAAAATAAATTCCCATGCCGATTAAAAAAAGACTGCCTGCAATACCGATTGGCACTTTAAAATCGAGTAAGGTTTTTACAGCTTCGCTGAAACTGTTACTGAGTACTACCCATATAATATCACTTAACCAAACACCAGCTATGAAAGTAAATCCTCCCCGCCGGCCATGATTAATACTTTGCTTGATGATGGTAAAAATTACCGGGCCCACAGAAAACACCAGTAACAGGCTAATGGCCAGGCCTTTTATTAATGCATCAATCATTGACAAGGAAAAATTTAATACTCAAGATAATTAGAAATGGCCAACACTGATAAAGTTGACTGCAAAAACTCAAACTAAACTTTCTTTCCGCAGAAATGCCATCCAGTCTTCCAGCATGGTTCCTTTCAGTACCCTTGGAAATTTATGCTGTCCGCCTATCTTGCCTTTTGTTTTCATAAAATCCATAAATGCTTTTTCTGGCAATACATCCAGCAACACTTCTTTCAAAGCATGCTTGCGTTCTACAATATAATCGTCGTTCAGTTCTTTTAATTTTTCGTCAATGCGGATGCGTATCTCTTCTGCATTAACTTTATCATCTGTGGCAACAAACCAATGATGCGCAAAAAAGTTGCCGTGTGGAATTCCCGCAACTGTAAATTCAGGAATAGAAATATTCAGTTCATCACTCACCATTTCTACCGCCTTATTCATATTATCTACGCTGAGGTGTTCGCCTACCAGGCTGAGAAAATGTTTGGTGCGTCCGGTAATAACAATTTCACTGCGTTCCTTATCAACCAACTTTACGGTATCCCCGATTGCATATCGCCAGGCTCCGGCATTCGTGCTGATAAGAATCGCATAATCTTTCCCTTCTTCAATTTCATGCAGCATAAACACTTCCGGCTCATCTACCATATTACCATCGCTATCGAAATTGATATCATCAAAAGGAACAAATTCAAAAAACATATTGTTGTTGATGGCAAGGTGCATACCCGCTGCATTCTGCCTGTTTTGATATGCCAGAAATCCTTCACTCGCGAGATAGGTTTCTATGTAAGTAATGGGCTTGCCGAGTAATTTTTCAAAACCCTTTTTATAAGGTTCCAGCGCTACACCACCGTGTACAAAAAAAGAAAGGTTGGGCCAGATATCATGAATATTGTTGACTTTATACCGTTCAATAATTTTTTCCATGCACAATTGTATCCATGCAGGAACGCCTACCAGGAAAGCAATATCCCAGTCGGGTGCTTTTTCCACAACATCTTTTAGTTTTTTACTCCAGTCTTTTTCTTTGGCGATTTTTCTTCCCGGTTTGTAAACACTCTGAAACCAGAAGGGCATATTCTTCGCCTGTATTCCACTCAGGTCACCCGCATAATAAGTTGCATTCTTTTGCAGTTGTGTACTTCCGCCCAACATCAGCCAACCTTTGCCCACAACGGATTTAGGAACATCTTCATAACGGGTAAGACTGATAAGCTGTTTAAAACTGGTGATGTTATTACTCCGGATCAGCTCTTTGGTAATAGGAATATATTTGCTGGCAGCTTCACTGGTTCCGCTGCTGAGGGCAAAATATTTTATTACGCCCGGCCAGCAAACATCAGGAATACCATCCAGTGTTTTGTGCCACCATTCTGCATAAATTTTACTGTAATTATAAGTAGGTACCAGCTGCTGAAATCTTTTTCCGGGATGACGGCTTAACAATATTTCATCAAATTTATACAACTGGCCAAATTGGGTAAACCTCGCTTTGCGCAATAATTTTTTCAGCACCTTCAGCTGCTGCCGCCTGGGATCACTTACCGGCAGGTTTAATGCGCGGGAAATTGACTTGGGTAATTTCAGATCTATTAGTGCCATATTTTAAATTGCAGAGGGCAAATTTAATATAATGAAAACCTTTTCTGCTGCCTATTTTACGAAAGGCATTTTCAGAACCAACCCTTTCGTCTGAACATTGCAATCATCCATACAGGAATGAGCAACATGAAAAAAACCGCAATAAAAAATCCATACTTGTTGTGAATAATGGGAATCTGTTCAAAGTTCATTCCGAATATGCCGCCGATCACCGTTGCCGGTGCCAGCAGGCAGGTAACCACTGCCATTACTTTCATCACTTCGTTCATCTTCAGGTTTACATTACTCAGGTAAAGATCCTGCAGGTTCATCATCATATCCCGGTAATTTTCTGCAAGATCATTTGCCTGGATAATATGATCGTAAACATCTTTAAAATATTTTCCTGTTTTTTCTTCAATCAATTCACTTTCGCTGCGCAAAATACCATTGACCAATTCTCTCACCGGCGCTATACTTCTTTTAAGCACAATCATTTCTTTACGAAGTGTATTGATCTTTGAAAGGCTCCGTGTATCAGCGTTTCGTATGATATCCTCTTCCAGTAATTCAATCCGTTCACCTAACTTTTCCATCACTACATAATAATTATCAACGATCATATCAATGAGTGCGTAAAATAAAAAGTCTGCTCCAGTGTTCCTTATTCTGCTGCCGCTGATTTTAAGTTTTTCGCGAAGCGGATTAAATACATCCCGATCTGCATCTTCCTGGAAACTGATCACAAAATTTTTTCCCAGAACAATACTGATCTGTTCTGTTTCTACACTGCCTTCCTTATCATTCCAGTACAGCATATAAAGTAAACAGAAAAGTAACCCTTCTATCTCATCCATTTTAGGCCGTTGACCAAGGCTTAAAATATCTTCCATGATCAGGTAATGGATCCCGTAATGATTGCAGATACTATCCACATCAGATTTGCGCAATCCGTCCACATTCAACCAGGTTATTCTCGGGCTGTCGATATAAGAATAACAGTCAGGGACTTTTTTTAATTCTTTAACATCGATGCCGGCTGCATTATAATCATACACAAATATTTTGGTATCGGGTTGTTCTTTACGCTCGGGCGCTACAGTGGGATTCACCTGCAATACTTTTTTGGTTCGCAGCAGGTCGAATGGATTAAGAATATAAGAGAAGTATTGTTTTGTCCGCGTCATGAGCGAAAGGTAAGAAAAAATCTTTTTTATAAACCGATCTGGTTTTTCTGGTCTGATCAGTATTATTGGGCACATTCATATTGATTATTATCAGGCAGAGCCCATCACTCAATAATCAGTGCTTAAATCTTCTTTTTTTGATCATACCTCCGCGGGTGTCTTTTATACTGTTCATTACAACAAAGGCATTGGGATCTATCTTATCAATTTCAAGATTGAGCTTGCTGATTTCAAGCCTGGTGATTACGGTAAACACAATATCAGTATCATTGGTATGACCACTTTTACCATAACCACGTTTGCCTTTGTAAACTGTTACGCCACGTCCCAGTTTATCAATGATGGCCTGCCTTATTTCTTCACTGTGTGAGGAGATGATGGTAACGCCGGTATATTCTTCAACACCTTCCAGCACAAAGTCGAGCGTTTTTGAAGCAGCCAGGTATGCGATCATAGAATACAAAGCAGTTTCTATAGATAAGAAATATGCAGCAGCAGAAAAAACAAGAATATTGACTAGGATAATTATATCACCGATGGTAGTACCCAGCCTGCGGCTTAATGCAATGGCCAATACTTCAGTTCCGTCCAGCACTGCGCCACCCCTTACAGTTAGTCCTATCCCGGCTCCTAAAAAAAAGCCGCCAAAAACAGCGATCAGTATCTTATCAACTTTTACAACCGGAAAATGAACACTGGCCAATACAACCGCGAGCAGGCTGATGGCGATAACCGCCTTGATGGCAAATTGTTTTCCGATAACGGTGTATGCAAGAATCATAAATGGAATGTTCACAGCAATCAATATCAACGAAAGCGATACGGGATTTAATTCTGAGATCAGCAATGCAACGCCTGTAGCGCCACCATCAATTAAATTACTGGGCAGTAAAAAACTTTCCAATCCAAATGCAGCGGTAAAAATTCCTGCAGCGATCAGCAATGCATCTTTGAATTGTGTGATAACATTTATTTTCAGTTCACGAAAGCCCGCAGCCAGTTCGAAAGATGAATACGGCTTAACCCGGTTAAGATTTTCTTTCTTATTCTGCAGTATAGTTTTAATGATGATTTGTGACCAGAATGATTTCATAACACAAATTTTTTACACGGATTAATTAAGCCCGTCCGATTTTTTGAAATTAATCTAATAAATCCAGAAGCATTCATCTTTATCTTATTTTTACTACTGTCATTATTTATCCTGAACAGCTTCACATGAAATATTATTTTTTTATTTTTTCAATATGCTTTTTTTCAAATCTTCATGCGCAGGATAATAACAAAATAAAATCAGGCAACCCTGTATTTCCCGGATGGTATGCTGATCCTGAAGGAGCGGTCTTTAAAAATAATTACTGGATCTATCCGACTTATTCCGCGCCTTATAATAAACAGGTTTTCCTGGATGCATTTTCTTCTCCTGACCTGGTTCACTGGACAAAACATCCGCACGTGGTTGACACAGCTTCGATTAAATGGGCAAAGCGGGCCATGTGGGCGCCTTCCATTGTGGAAAAAGAAAATAAATATTATTTATTCTTTGCTGCCAATGATATTCAGAATAATCAACAGGTAGGTGGTATCGGCGTCGCTGTTGCTGATCATCCTGAAGGACCCTTCCGCGATCATATCGGTAAACCACTCATTGATAAATTTTATAACGGTGCCCAACCCATCGATCAGTTTGCATTTAAAGATACTGATGGTAAATATTACCTGATCTACGGAGGATGGGGGCACTGCAATATTGCAAAACTTAATGATGACTTCAGTGCAATAGTTCCATTTTTGGATGGAACATTTTATAAAGAGATCACGCCCGACGGTTATGTAGAAGGCCCTTTTATGTTTACAAGAAACGGCAAATATTATTTTATGTGGTCTGAAGGCGGATGGACCGGACCGGATTACAGTGTTGCTTATGCAATGGCCGATTCACCTTTCGGTCCTTTTAAACGGATCGGAAAAATATTACAGCAGGATACAGCCATCGGCACCGGGGCTGGCCATCATTCTGTAATTCATGTGCCCGGAAAAGATAAATGTTATATTGTTTATCACCGCAGGCCATTGGGCGAAACAGATGGAAATTCAAGAGTGGTTTGTATAGACGATATGTATTTTGATAATAAAGGTTATATCAAACCGGTGATTATTACAAAAGATGGCGTTCTAATTTCTTTATTGAAATAAATCATAATCCATATTGCCTGCTGATTTCCAGCATCCGGTCGATCGGTTTTTTTGCAGCCAGCCGCAACCCTTCATCCATGGTAATCTCCGGGGTTTCATATTCCATGCACAGGTACAGTTTTTCAAGAGTATTCAGTTTCATATGCGGACAATCATTGCAGGCACACGAATTATCAGGCGGTGCAGGAATAAAAGTTTTGTAAGGACTGTCTATCTGCATCTGGTGCAGTATGCCGGTCTCTGTTGCCACTATAAATTCCCGGGCATCATGCTCCTTCGTATATTTTAATAAGCCCGTGGTGCTGCCTATATGATCTGCCAGGGCCAAAACTGCTTCCTCACATTCAGGATGCGCAATTACTTTTGCCTGCGGGTGTCTTATTTTAAGTTTAATGATCTTTTCCCGGCTGAATATTTCATGCACCATGCAGGATCCGTTCCAGAGCAACATGTTGCGGCCTGTTTGCTTATTGATATACCCGCCAAGATTTTTATCCGGAGCAAAAATGATGTTCTGCTCTTTCGGAAGGCTCTCTACTATTTTCTGTGCGTTGGAAGAAGTGCAGATAATATCACTGAGTGCTTTAATACCTGCACTGCAGTTAATGTAGCTGATCACAAGATGATCGGGATGTTTGTCTTTAAATAATTTGAACAATGCAGGAGGCGCACTGTCGCTTAATGAACAGCCTGCATGAAGGTCCGGAAGCAATACTTTTTTTCCGGGGTTGAGTATCTTGGCTGTTTCTGCCATAAAATGAACGCCGGCAAAAACAATAATATCAGCATCGGTGTTTTCTGCTTTCTGGGCCAGGCCAAGGCTATCGCCGATATAGTCGGCGACGTCCTGAATATCCGGCTCCTGGTAATAGTGTGCAAGAATGATCGCATTTTTTTCTTTTTTCAATCTTTCTATTTCAGCAAAGAGATCAATGTTCACATCAATGTCAATATCGAGAAAACCTTTTTTTTCAATTTGCCTTGCAGCTGTGTTAATATCTGTCATAGTATGTATTAATACATATTTTATATAAATAATGAGTTACTATTAGTACTGTGTATATGTGTAAATATTTTTTTGAAAATAATTGTAAAATTAAAACTATTGATTTATTAACAGCTATACACATTATTATTAACAGATAAAAACGATAACAGGTTTGAAATTGCAGTTTGTTATGAACACCGGTTAATAAATTAAAAGGAGGAAAAGATTATTGATAATATTGGTATCAAAACTGTTAACAGCTACATGAACAAAGGAGGAGTTAGCGGCAGCCTTTTTAAAGAACGGAGCCAGTGTTTCAATTTTTACCCAAACTATCCATAGTTGTTTTTTAAAAAAGTATGCTTTATACACACAAAAACAGCCTGTCTTGATAACCATGTTTATAATCGCCCTTTATAATATTGCCAGTTAATAGAAAAGGCATTTTGCCATCAGGAAACTATTTTCCATATAACGCTTATTTATACTGGATCGGGCTACTTTAAAGACTTCCTTTTTCCACAATTTGTTCATATCTATATTTAACCTATTTTTGCCGTCCAAAATTTTAATAACAAAGAGATGCAGATTATTCAGAACATACGTGACAAAGGTGCCGCAATTGTAATCGGAGTGATAGCGCTGAGTTTGATCGGCTTTTTATTAATGGACGCACGCGGCAGCGGCAACCGGCTCTTCGGTGGTTCTCCCGGTACTTCTATTGGTAAAGTAAACGGCGAAGCGATTGACGGCAAAGAATACAATAAAAAAATCAAAGATGTTGAGGACCGCCAGAACCAGACACCAACTGCAGCGCAGATGAATCAACTCCGCGACCAGGTATGGGACCAGATGACCACAGAAAAAATTGTAAACGCTGAAGTTGAGAAGCTCGGGATTGTTTTCACACCCGCAGAACTGACCAGCGTATTATTGAGTGATGATGCGCCACAGATCTTAAAACAAAACTTTACTGATCCGGCTTCAGGAACCTATGATATAGAAAAAGCAACAGAGTGGTGGAAGAACCTCAAGAGCAAAAGACAGAAAAATAATGAGAAGGATAAAAAAGAAATAGAATCTGATCAAACACAGGTAATAGACCCGGTTGTATTTAATGGATTGGCAACAAAATACAATGCGCTCTTTGCAGCAGCAGCCTACTATCCATCCTGGATGAAAGAAAAAGATTCTGCAGATGCGGCAAATTTTGCAACCATCTCTTATACTTCTATTCCTTACAATGTTGTTAATGACAGCACGATTAAAGTAACCGATGATGATATAGAAAAATATCTTGACAAACATAAAACCCAATACAAACAGGAAGCCGGAAGAGTTGTTTCTTATTATGCTTTCAGCAGCGCACCAAGCAGGGCCGATACTAATGCAGCTACCAATACATTGATAGAACTGAAACCAAAATTTGCAGCAGATACCAACGAAAAAGTATTCCTGGTAAAGAACGCAACCAACGAACCCTTGAATGAAGACTTTATATATAAAAGCAAATTGCAGGGACAGTATAAAGACACGCTTTCAAAATTATCAAAAGGAACAGTGTTCGGTCCTTATATAGAAAAAAATAATCTTGTACTTGCAAAAATTGTTGACATAAAACAACAACCCGACAGTGTTTTTGTAAGACATATCTTAATCAAGATCGCTGATCTGAAAAACGGACAGCTGTCCGGACCGCAGATAAGACAGGATACCGTTGCCCGGAAACTGATTGACAGTATTGCCACAGCTGTAAAGAACGGTGCTGACTTTGCTGATCTTGTTGCAAAGTATTCTGATGATGGCGGTAGCAAAACCAGCAAGGGAGAATATCATTTTAATAAAGACATGAGCCTGGTGGATTCTTTTTACCGCACTGCTTTTTATCAACCGGTAGGTACTAAAAAAGTTGTACTGGGTTATGATCCGAACAGTTATGTAGGGTTTCACTATATAGAAGTACTGAACCAGTTCAACTTTGAACCTTCTTATAAGATTGCTTATATTTCGCGGGAAATCACATCAAGTGATGAAACCATCATTGATGCCGGCCAGAATGCAACTAAATTATCAGGAACTTACCGCGATGCAAAAGCGCTGGATGCATACGCTGCCAAGAACGGCCTTCAGAAAATAAGCAATCCGCCTGTTAAAGAAACAGACTACAGATTAGGATCACTCGAAGATGCACGCAAAGTAATCCAGTGGGCTTATGGAGCTAAGGTGGGTGATGTGAGCGAACCCTTTGCAGTAGATGATCTGAATATAGTGGCTGTGCTTGAAAAAGTTATCAAAGACGGTGTTCCGGATGCAGCAACTGCAAGGCCGATGGTGGAAGCTGAAATTAAAAAACAAAAAATTGCAGAACAGATCATTAAAAAAATTGGTACACCTGCAACACTGGAAGCAGCAGCTGCTGCATATCCGGGCGTGAGTGTTCAGGTAGCCGGTCAGGATTCAACTATTACTTTTGATGGCAGCAGGATCATTAATTTCCTGGGTAATGAACCTAAAGTATTGGGCGCCTGCTTTAATAAAGAGAATCTGAATAAGATTTCCAAACCCATTACAGGTAATCTCGGAATATACTTTTTACAAGTAAATGCAATCGCAGCAAAAAATCTATTAAGCCCCGAAGAAGCTAAACAGCGCAGCGCAGGACGTGAACAATCGATGGGACAGCAGTTTCAGGGATGGTTCCAGTCATTGAAAAAACTTGCTACAATAAAAGACGAACGTTACAAGACCAATAATTAAAATACCAACACTGATTTCAAAAGCCATCCAACAAAAAGGATGGCTTTTCTGTTATTGAGAAGGGAGAACAAATATCCTATTTGGTAAACTCTGGTCACGGCTTTCAACAACCGGTTCAGTAACTTTGCACAAACAATATGGAAGAAACTTTTATCAATAAAGTAGCAGAAAGCGGTATCATCAGTGTCGATCTGGAAACCTATCTTCCAAAGGAACCGATTGTTTTGTTTGATCTGAAAGAATATCTTTTTATGGAATTGATCCTGAAAGAAAAAGATTTCAGAGAGGCATTAAAAAAAGTAGACTGGAATATTTATTCCCAAAAAAATGTTGCTGTTACCTGTAGTGCCGATGCCATTATTCCTGTGTGGGCATACATGCTGGTGGCTGCTTACCTGCAACCCTATGCTGCCGCAATTATTACAGGCACTGAAAATGAAATGAAAGAAGATCTGCTTCTTCAGAATATTGCAGCTATCAATGAAACAGCATTCACAGATCAGAGAGTCGTGATCAAAGGATGTGGTGATCAACCCATCAGTGAAGCCGCTTATCTTGCCGTTACAAAAAAACTACGCCCGGTAGCAAAAAGCATTATGTACGGCGAACCCTGTAGCACGGTGCCGATTTATAAAAAACCAAAGTAGCCGCAGATTATACAGAAATACATTTGCCACGAATGGACGAATACAATGTAAGTTAACAGAGTTGATAAAGTTAATAAGGGCGTCCAGGACTATTCATTTGCGGCAGCCTGTATTTGTATTCCGTGTATTTCCGTGCCTCCGTGGCAAAAATTAATTAAATTTGTCTCCTAAAATTTGTTTGTATATGAAAAAGATTTTTGCCTTGGCGATGCTATCGCTCACACTTTTAAAAGCCAGCGCCGACGAAGGCATGTGGCTGCCTATGTTGTTGGGAGAACAGGTTTATAACGACATGGTAAAGCATGGATTAAAACTTACAAAAGAACAATTGTACAGTATTAACAAAAGCAGTATCAAAGATGCGATCCTCATTTTTGGCAGCGGATGTACCGGTGAAATTGTCAGTGATCAGGGATTGATCTTTACCAATCACCATTGTGGCTATGATGCGATTACTGATGCAAGTTCTGTAGAACACAATTATTTAATAGATGGTTTTTATGCATACAGTAAAGACCAGGAAATAAAATCGAAACTCACTGTTCAATTTCTCGACCGCATCGTTGATGTAACCAAAGAAGTAGAAGACGGTGTAAAAGGTTTGGCCTGGGCAGATCGTGTTAAAAAATTACCCGAGGTTTATAAATCAATTACTGATAAAGTAAAAGATGAATCCAATGGCCTTGCCGGAAGAGTATACAGTATGTTCAACAACAATCAGTACATCATGTATGTTTATAAAACCTACCGCGATATTCGTTTGGTGGGAGCACCTCCGGAAAGCGTTGGTAAATTTGGTGGTGATACCGATAACTGGGAATGGCCAAGGCATACCGGCGATTTTTCTGTGTTCAGAGTTTATGCAACAAAAGATGGTAAGCCCGCAGACTTCAGCAGGGAAAATGTTCCGTTGAAACCAAAATATTTTTTACCGGTTTCAATAAAGCCTTTAAAAGATGGCGACTTCTCTATGATCTATGGATATCCCGGAGGAACAACCCGCTATGAAGTTTCTTACGGAATAAAATTAAAAACAGATATCAACAACCCTTCGCTGGTTGATCTTAGAGATGTAAGATTGAAAGCAATGTATGCGGAAATGATCAAAGACCCTGCAATTAAATTAAAGCTTGCAGAAAACTATGCAACCGTTGCCAACTACTGGAAATTTTATGATGGCGAAAGCAAACAGTTACTGAAGTATCACATATTTCAAGAAAAGGAAAAAGCAGAACAAACCTTTTCTGCATGGGCTAAAGGAAAACCCGAGTATGAAAATATTATGGCGGAGTATGAAAAGAATTACAACGCCTGGAGACCTTATGCAAAAGAAAGGCAGTACCTGGCCGAAGGCATCCTGGGTTCACCATTGGCAACATTTGCCTCTTCATTACAGGGCCTGGAAAAAACAATGACAACTCCCGGTACTTCAACAGCCGATATTAAAAAAGCATTGGACAATGCAAGCAAAGCAAGAAATGCATTCTTAGAAGCAGAAGATAAACCGAGTGATGAAAAAATACTGGCTGCTACTGCGATGATGTTTTATAATGACATTGATAAAAATCAGCACCCGATTGGATTTTATGAAAGCATGAAAAGTAATTTCGGTAATTTAAAAGACGAAGCAACTTATAAAGCATGGGCAAAAAGCGTATTCGCAAATACAATTATTTTTGATGATGCAAAATGGAATGCCTTTGTTGCTTCTGCTGATGCTGCAACACTGCAAAACGATCCTGCATTTGTATATGGCGCAGGATTTACAAAAAACTATGTAGGAAAATACAATTCATTGTATACAGCATTCACTAACCGCAATAACGAACTGGCAAGAAGTTATATGAAAGGCATTATGGAGATGAATCCGGCGGCCGTTAAAAAAATGTATCCCGATGCCAACTTCAGTATGCGGGTGAGTTATGGCAATGTAAAAAGTTATAATCCCCGCGACGGTGTGCATTATGATTATGTATGCACGGGCAAAGGCATTCTGGAAAAATATATTCCGAATGATTATGAATTTAATCTGCCCGCCAGACAGATTGAACTGATGAAGAAAAAAGATTACGGACAATATATTGATAAAACAAGGAATGACCTGGTGGTAACTTTTATCACTACCAATGATATCACCGGTGGTAATTCAGGTTCCCCGGTAATTGATGGCAATGGTAATTTGATCGGGCTTGCCTTCGATGGTAATTATGAAGCACTCAGTCATAAAATGTCATTTGATAAAGACCTGAACCGTACCATTTGTGTGGATGTGCGCTATGTTTTGTGGTGTATTGATAAACTCGGCGGTGCAAAAAATATTATTGATGAGTTAAAACTGGTGAGGTAAAGTCAAAAGTAAAAATTAAAAAAACGCCTTCAATAATGAAGGCGTTTTCATTAAATGAATTGTTTCTCAATTGTAAACTACAAACAACAAACCTTCTTAACTTTGAATCCATGTCAGAAGATTTACAAATAATAACCGGCAATAAAGAAGAAATTTATCAGTCACTTATTCCGCAGATCAAAGCATTGACAGAAGGAGAACCTGATCTGATTGCCAACCTTGCTAATATTGCAGGAGCATTGAAAGAGCAGTTCGGATGGCTCTGGGTTGGTTTTTACCTGGTAAAAAAAGATGAGCTCGTTCTCGGTCCGTTCCAGGGACCAGTTGCCTGCACAAGAATAAAAAAAGGAAGAGGCGTTTGCGGATCTTCCTGGCAAAATGCAAGAACGCTGATAGTAGCCGACGTAGAAAAATTTCCGGGGCATATTGCATGCAGCAGTTTATCCAGATCAGAAATTGTAATTCCGATTATGCAGAACAATGAAGTGATCGGCGTTCTGGATGTTGACAGCGAACTGCTGAATCACTTTGATGAGACAGATCAGAAATATTTAGAAGAGATTATCCGCAATATTAATTTTGAACCGGAAGCATTGCAATAATAAAGAACACAGCCTTCAAAATCTCAGACAAACAGTTCATAAGAGGAACCAATCAAAGAAAGATTTTCAACTTTCGGTAAAACCTCCGGATTGCTTGCTGCCAGTGAAATTTGGAATTTTTTAAAGGAATCAAGTTTACTAAACCGGGCTTCTGCTTCTGTTGATTTAAACATTGCAAAATGGACAAAAGTTTTTTTGTCATCCAAAAGGAAGGAACTGTATTTAATATCCGCACTGTTTAATTGCCTCAGGTCTTCCATAACTCTTTTTATATTTTCTGAATTGTTTTCGGCATAACCAGCCTGAACACTGTACTGAACTTTAACTGCTTTCATTTTTATAAATTTTATGGTTACTTTTGAACCGGTTGTATTTTGCAACCGGATACAAACATAAGCAAAACCGATTGCATTTTGCAATTAGTTTAAAAAAATAAAAAAAATGGGGCGCAGGTCAACATGTCCGATTAATCAGGGGCTGGAATTATTTGGTGATAAATGGACACTTTTAATAATCAGGGATATTTTATTCAACAGAAAAAGTACTTATCGTGATTTTTTACAATCAGAAGAAAAAATAGCTTCCAATATTCTTTCCGATAGATTATCGATGCTTGAACGGGAAGGGATATTGATAAAAAAATCTGATGCCGCACACAAACAAAAAATTATTTACACGCTTACTGAAAAAGGAATTGATTTGTTACCGGTTTTAATTGAAGTTGGGGTATGGAGTGCAAAACACGGGATTGTAAATGCCCACGACAAATTACATGTGAAAGAATTAAAAGCCGGCGGAGAAAATTTAAAAAAGCAGATCAGGAAAGAATTTCTGTCAAAATTAAAAGCCTAAGGTTTGGGTTCATTATCCTTCCAACCCCATAAATACCTACAGGCATAAGTTCTATACGGACTCCATTTTTTTGAGACCAGCAACATTTTTTCTTTCATTGCTTTTTTATCGGCCGGGTTTATTTTATACAATTTACAAATGGCTTGCTGTATGCCGAGATCATCCACTGCAAAAACATCTTCGCGTCCTAATGTGAACATCAGGATCATCTCTACGGTCCATTGACCCACGCCCTTGATCTGTGTAAGATATTTAATAAGGTCTTCGTTGCTCATTTTATGCAATTTGGCATCAGTTATTTTTTCTTCAATAAAAAAATTACAGACGTTCAACACATAATTTGCTTTTGCATTGCTTAAACCAATACCACGCAATATTTCAAAAGGCGTTTCCGCAATTTGTTTTGCAGTAGGATTTTTTCCTTTATACAAAGCCAGGAATCTTTTATGAAAAACATCCGCCACTTTGGTACTTAGTTGCTGACTCATAATAGAATTGCAAAGATGCAGATGAATATTGTTGCGTTTCTTTAATTCATACGGATCCTGTAATTCAAGGATGGCTCTGAATTTTTTGTCTTTACTGAGATGTATGATATGTTCCATTGTGTAGAACGCAGATTTTTATGATTATTAAAATCAAATATGATCTAAGTCAATTTGGTTAAGCTGAATTTTGTGAAAGAATCTGCGCTAATTATTTCAATCATAAAAATCTGTGTGCCATTAGCCAATATTCCAACTTACTTCTCCATTTTTTTCATCCTTCAACTGAATACTCAATTCCATCAGTTGATTTCTGATCTTATCGCTGGTAGCAAAATCTTTCTTTTGTTTGGCTTCCGTCCTTATATCGATCAGCAATTGAATTATGCCAGGCAGCTTTCCATCGGCAATATTCAGTTCATCTTTTAATCCGAAAACATCTTCCAGGTAAGATTTGAATTTTTCTTTAAGCAAAATCAATGTACCCGAAGAAAGCGCATCTATTTTAATAATATCGTCTTTGATAGAATTGATCACGGGAACCAGTTCAAACATATTGGCCAATACTTTCGCCGTGTTGAAATCATCGTTCATGCTTTCATCAAAGCCGTGAATGAGCTTGATTACTTTTTCTTCAAGTCCAGAATCTGTTGCTGTCTTCGAATCGGCTATATTTATTTTTTGCAAAACTTCATACGCATCCCACAATCTTCTTAATCCTTTTTCCGAAGCCTGCAATGCTTCATTGCTGAAATCAAGTGTACTGCGGTAATGGGTCTGCAGCATAAAAAAGCGGACTGTCATCGGTGAATAAGCTTTATCCAGCAACGGATGATTGCCGGTAAATAACTCTTCCGGTAAAAAACCATTGCCCAATGATTTGCTCATTCTGGTGCCGTTCACCGTGAGCATGTTCGTATGCATCCAGTATTTGGCCGGACTGATATGATAACAGGCTTCACTTTGTGCAATTTCATTGGTATGATGTGTAGCCGCCAGGTCCATTCCGCCTCCATGAATGTCAAACTGTTTACCTAAATATTTTTTACTCATAGCTGAACATTCAATGTGCCATCCGGGAAAACCCATGCCCCAAGGACTTGGCCATTGCATCAAATGTTCGGGCTTTGCTTTTATCCATAATGCAAAATCGAGCCGGCCGTGTTTTTCATCCTGACCACCCAGGTCTCTTGTTCCTTCCAGCAGATCTTCAAGTTTGCGGTTGGTCAATATACCGTAAGGTTTTTCTTTATTATATTTTTCTACATCAAAATAAATAGAGCCGTCCACTTCATACGCGTAACCATTGGCAATGATCTGCTGCGTCATTGCGATCTGTTCGGCAATATGACCGGTTGCAGTAGGTTCAATGGATGGTGGTAGATTATTAAATAACTGCATCACGTGATGGAATCCCAATGTATATTTCTGAACGATCTCCATGGGCTCTACCTGTTCCAGTCTTGCTTTCTTACTGAACTTGTCATCCCCTTCATCACGGTCGCCTTCCAGGTGGCCGGCATCGGTGATATTGCGTACATAACGGACTTTGTATCCGAGATATTTAAGATAACGGTAGATGATATCGAAAGAAATAAAAGTACGGCAATTGCCGAGGTGCACATCGCTGTACACAGTTGGTCCGCATACATACATGCCCGCATGATCAGCAACGAGTGG
The DNA here is from genome assembly GCA_040003235.1 of Ferruginibacter sp. Lineage (GTDB taxonomy): Bacteria > Bacteroidota > Bacteroidia > Chitinophagales > Chitinophagaceae > Ferruginibacter. The sequence continues at coordinate 38,176 of JBDUCW010000033.1, forward strand.
TACAAATTCTTCTTTTTCTCTTGAAAGGGTATTGTATATTTTTAAAGACATGATCGTATTTTTTGGCAACGCGGGAGAAAATATTTTGACAAAAGTAAATTAAATGAAGCCCATATAGAAATAAGGAAAAAGAAATAATTAATAAGGAAGTTGAGGAGTATTTTATTTTGCAGAACATATCCGCTTATCAAAATAAAAATTTACTTAAATAGGTTTCCTTCTCCTTTGGAAAAGGATTGAAGGACGAGGTTCTTATTCCTTATTTTTTATTTGTATATCGGTAATCACCGGATAATGATCGCTGAGTTTTTTGCGGATGCAGGTATACTGGAGAATATCCATGCTGCCATCTGCAAAAATATTATCAATGCGCATTGGCGGCCTGATGACGGCATTGATATTGTTGAATGTATGACCAAGACCACTGCCCTTCTCTTCAAATGCGTTCTTCAAACCTTTGCCAATCGTTCCATAGGCATAACTATTTGGCAGATCATTAAAATCTCCACAGATGATCACGGGGTACGGACTTTTATTGACTTCTTCTTTAATCCTGTCGGCCTGAATACCACGTTTTACAAAACCAGTTTTCAGTTTGCTGATAATGCCTTTTGATTTTTTTAGATCTTCATCACTTTCCAGGGAAGGATCTTCAATGTATTTTAAATTGTCAGTTGTGAATTTAAGAGACTGCAGGTGAATATTAAACACGCGGATGGTATCATTGTTCTTTACAATATCAGCATACTGGAAGATTGAGTTATAATCGTGTGGAGGAAAACTAATGGTTTGTTTATTGATGATCGGGTATTTTGAAAAGATGACAATACCAAAATGCTGATGGTCTATATAATTTTCTTTGTAATTGTAGGCATAGGATTCGTAAGGAAAATTAAAATGTTTGGCAAAACTGTCCAGCGGATAATATAGATATTTTTTGTAGAGGTTAATGTTCAGATCCGGAGTACTGTCGCCGGCAACCATTTCCTGGAAGCAGGCAATATCGGGATGATAATCGTTAATGAGATCACCCATATCATTTTTTATTTCCGGTTGTTTTTTGCTGTGAAGGATATCAAACTGCGCAACGTTCCAGCTCATGATCCGAAGCGCCGAATCCTGTTGCTGCATTTTGAATGAAGAAGAAAAATGGAAAGGAATAATATTACGGATGGGATTAAAAGCCAACAGCATTGTAATAAATGAAATGAGCGACCAGCGGGCTTTTGCAAAGAACCAGAAGATTATGAACAGTAATAAAATAACAAAGAGGTAAAAGCTGCCCAGCGTAAGCAAACCGATTGGCCACCAAAAAGACGGGTTGAACCATTTTGCATAACAGCCCAGTAAAAAAAGCACTGCCACTACTATATTGGTGACAATAAAGAATTTTTTAGACAACCTTCGAAAGATACTTTTAGGCATCAGGTAAATATTGGGACTATAATCCTTCGTCTTCAGAAGCCCGTTTTAATATTTTCTTTTCTTCATCCGATAAGCTGGCAAAACCATCCTGGCTGATCTTATCCAGTATATCATCAATGCGTTGCTGTGTTATATTGGCCGATCTGCTGAAAGGCGTTCGGCTTCCTGTATTGTAAAATACTTTTTCTTTTACAGAAGTATTTTTATCTTTTTTTCCCGGAGTAAAAAGGTTGCAGAACCATTGGTATAAATTATTCATCCACGCGCTGGCGTCTTTTCCTTTGTGAAGAAAGATTACAAATAATGCACCGGCCGAAGCTGCACCCAATACAGACAAAAGGTAAGGTCCACCACCGGCACTCATTCCCAGGATGGCGATCACAAAATAAATAACAAACAATATCCATAATGGAATTCCGCCATTGATATTACTGAAAATACGGTAATTGGGTTCCAATAAAGTAGCTGCGGCAGCAATGGCCATCACCCCGGTATTGGCGCCAAACAGGTAACCGCCGGCAGCATGCGGAAAAATATAATTGCCTGCAATAAAAAAAACAGCACCAGCTAATCCGCCGTAAATAAAAACCGGGAATAATTTTCTGTTGCCGGTCAGGCCCTGCATGATGGAACCAAAGGCCCACAACCAAAGCATATTACCAAGAATGCGCAGAAAAAAAACATCACTGAAATTATAAATGAGCAAGGTCCAGGGTTTTTCGCTGAGTGGCATCAGACGGCCGGGCAATTGAAAATTGGGGAGCACCTGCGAATTGAAAGCAATATTATCATGATCAGAAACGCCATAACCTACCTGGATAAAAAGCAGTATCAGGAATAACATAACGTTGACGGTGAGCAGCCAGAACAGGGCATTATCTCCCTGCGCCAGGAAAATACTTCTCCTGCTTTTTTTATACTGCTGAAAATCCTGGTAGCGGTCACTTTCCCCCATTACAAAAAATTATAGGTAAAAATACAAAACAGTAGCGGCAAACAAATGTTAGCGTTAATAGAAAGTTTTTTTATTAGTACGGTTCCAGAGAAGCACAAGAATAAAGCCCATTAATAATCCACTCAGATGCGCATAATGTGCAATACCTGTCTTGATCGGCCCGAACTGTCCGAACAGGTCAATCGCTACCATGATCGCCACCATATATTTTGCTTTGATAGGAACGGGTATGAACATCATTATCAATTCCGTATTGGGAAACAGGTAGGCAAAGGCAGCAAAAAGTCCCATAATAGCGCCCGAAGCGCCTAATGCAGATCCAACAAACAAAACATTTCCACCCAACGCCGGATCAAACTCAAGTACATCTTTAATGAATACCATTTCAACAATATTGGATACAAGCCCACAGATAAGATAGAAGATCAGAAAACGTTTTGATCCCCATACTCTTTCCAGCCAGGTGCCAAAAGTAAAAAGCGCAAACATATTGAACAGGATATGTGCAACACCGCCATGCGCAAACATTGCTGTTACGAGTTGGTAAGGCTCAAAAAATTCAGAATGATAATTGTGAAGCGCAAGTTTACTGGTGATTAAAGATTTGTCACCTTCATCAAAAAGAAACTGTACAATGAATACAAGCACATTTATAATAATGAGATTAAAAACTACCGGGCTTTGCCGCTGTATAGAATTTCCTGTTCTGTATGCCATTGTTTAAGATTGTTTTAATTTCAATAATACCACGCATTCTATATGATGCGTATGCGGGAACATATCCACCGGCTGAATTT
>JBDUCW010000235.1:0-3994 GCA_040003235.1 Ferruginibacter sp.
TAGGTTCTTAACAATTGTCCCGATTTCTATCGGGACTTTAATTCTAAATTTTTCGACATTATTATAAAGTTATTTGAAGATGTTTTCTTTGGGGGTTACAGAACCAAATTAAAAAGTTAGGTTCTTAACAATTGTCCCGATTTCTATCGGGACTTTAATTCTAAATTTTTCGGCGTTATTATAAAATTATTTGAAGATGTTTTCTTTGGGGGTTACAGAACCAGTTATAAAATTAGGTTCTTAACATTTGTCCCGATTTCTATCGGGACTTTTTTTTAAATTAATTGAACTTATTATATAGATTATTAAAAATGTTTTCTTTGGGGGTTACTGAGTGGTGATATGGATCAGCTCTTAACAAATTGTCCTGATTTCTATCAGGATTTTTTTTTACCGGTATATCACGGTTCCCAACTGGCGGGTTAATTCTATTTCCAGTTGCTTCAGGTGCTGGTGCATCTGCAGCAATAATAACTGTTCATCTGCATTGTGCTGTTTCTCCAGGTCACGCTGGTTCTCATCCATCAAACGTTTTATTTTGCGCAGCTTTAAATAATTGAGTGAGCTGAACACTTCTTCTTTGTACAATTCTTCTCTTGTTGCGATATGGCCTTCATAATGTTCCTTCCAGTTAGGACTGATATCTACAGAAAAATCCATTATGCTTACTACGAGTGAACTCAGTTGCTGATCATCATGATATAAAAAATTCTTTGGAGTTGGCTCCAGGCCTGCATCGTACCATGCCTTGTAAGTTTTTAATACATTCAGTAAAGCTTTATTGTCGATCAGTTCTTCAAGCTGATTGGCTTCTATTTCATTAAATATATAATCAATCACTTTCTCCGTTTCATTCCAGGGATTCATTCCGAATTCCAACAGGCTGCGTACCATGGCCCGTTCATTCTGCTCATCTTTATTCAGCAATAGTAAAACGTCGTCTTCACTTTCAACAGGGCCGGCAGATTTATTTGTAAACTGTTCTTCCCTGGAATTGCGGTTTTCTTCCTTGGTTACTTTTTCACGGATGAATTTATTGACCAGCGCATGCATACCGCTTTCTTCAATCCTGAGAATTTCCGAACATTGTTTAATATAATCCTGCTGCTTGGTAAAATCTTCAGCTTTATTTATTTTGGAAATGGTTTCAGCAACCTGGTTCACCACAGCAGATTTTTTATTGCTGTCGCCGCCCGCATCCTTCAATGCAATTTCCAATTGAAAAAGAATCACATCTTTTTTATTGGCAGCAATAAAATCCCGGAATGCAGATGCACCTATTTTATTTACATAGCTGTCCGGATCTTCTTTATCGGGAATGAGTACCAGGTTTACATTCAGACTTTCCTCCAGTGCCAGATCCAATCCACGCAATGCAGCTTTAATGCCCGCATTGTCTCCATCATATATAATAGTAAGGTTGTTGGTATATTTTTTTATCAGTCTCAGCTGATCAGGAGTTAAGGAAGTACCACCACTGGCCACTACGTTTTCAATTCCTGCCTGGTGCAGTGAAACAACATCCGTGTATCCTTCAACCAGCAAACACTCATCGGCTTTATCAATGGCCATTCTTGCAAAATAACTTCCGTACAATATTTTGCTCTTTACATAAATTTCATTTTCCGGAGTATTGATGTATTTGGGCGCTTTATCATTGCTCTTGATGATCCTTGCACCAAAGCCCAATACTTTTCCACTCTGATTGTGAACAGGGAAAATAATTCTGCCGCGGTAATTGTCAACAGGACGTTCATCTCTTATTGCAACCAGTCCGGATTTCTGCAGATACTCTATACTGTATTGTGCATCCAATGCTGCTTTCGAAAAGCGGTCTCTTGCTTCAGGGTTAAATCCGATCTGGAATTTTTTTATTATGTCTTCGCGGTAACCTCTTTCTTTTAAATAATCCAATGCAATATCGCGGCCTTCGTCTGTATTGAATAATACATTGCTGAAGAACTGCTGCGCAAAATTATTAATGATATAAAGACTGTCGGCTGCCTGTTGAAGTTGTTTAAACTCAGGGCTCGTTTCTGTTTCTTCAATTTCGACATTATATTTATTGGCCAGCCAGCGAAGCGCTTCCACATAACTGTATTTCTCAGCTTCCATTAAAAAACTGATGCTGTTGCCACTACGCCCGCACCCAAAACATTTATATATTTCCTTGGCGGGAGAGACAGTAAAAGAAGGTGTCTTCTCATTATGAAAAGGGCATAGGCCCAGGTAATTGGCACCACGTTTTTTCAGTTTAATAAAAGAACCTACGATCTCAATAATGTCGATGCGGCTGAGGATCTGTTGTATGGTGGCCTGTGATATCAATAATAATTGCGGTTAAACTGTTAAAACAAATATACCGTAAGAAGGTTGCTGTTTAATCGCCTGCAAAGTAATGTAAACCGCAAAACAATGGCATGATTTGTGAAAAAATGAGCGAAATTTCATCGGGCAAAACAAATTAACCAATATCTTTAATCATATAAAATAATTACAAATGAAAAGATTTTCTCTATTAATGATAGCTGTGCTTGCGGGTATCATTGTTTTTGGGCAGGATATGAAGGATGTAAAAATACTGGCGTCTTTAAAACACGATTATCCAAAGGCCAAAGAAGCCGTGGACAAAGTTTTAGCAGATCCCAAAAATGCAAATAGTGCCGAAGCTTATTACTGGAAAAGTTATATCTATAATTTTCTTGCAAAAGATGATAAAACAAAAGGAATGTGTACCGATTGCAGAATGGATGCATACGATGCCATGAAAAAATACATAGAACTGGATCCGGCCATGAAAGAAACAAGTAGTGACAGCAATGCAGTGCTGTATGATATATTTTATTCCTATTATGATATTGCCGGTAAAGCCTATAACACGCAGAATTATGAACTGGCATTTCCGAATTTTAAAAAAACACTGGAAGTTGAACAATATATACACAGTAAAAATCTGCCCGGACCCAATGGTACAAGGGCGCTCGGTTTTGATACCACTGTTATTCTGTTGACAGGCGTGTCTGCAGCGCAATTAAAAAAAGATGATGAGTCTGTTGAATATTATAAAAAAATAATTGATGCCGGTGCATCTGATCCAAGGTATCTCGATATTTATGAATCAGTTGCCGATCATTATAAAAGAACAAAGAATGAGGCCATGCTGAACGATGTGGTTGCCAAAGGAAAAAAGATCTATCCTAATGATGATTACTGGTACCAGGTAGAGATTGAACAATTCCCGAAATCCGATTCAAAAGCTCCGTTGTTTGCAAAATATGAAGAACAGATAAAAGAGCGCCCCAATAGTTTCTTTATCAATTATAATTATGCGATTGAGTTATATAAATATGTTTACAACAGCGACAGTAAACCAGCTGATGCCGAGACAAAAAAGAACAGGCTCACAGAAGTTATTGCCAATGCCATTGCAGTAGATTCAACCTCTGAAGCCAACGTATTAATGGCGAGACATCTTGATTATTTTTCCAATGACATCAGTGATGCAGCTTTTGCCATTAAAGGCGCCAAACCGGAAGATGTAAAGAAGCGCAATGAACTGAAAGCTGCAGCAGCAAAAAAAGAAGATGAAAGTGTAGTGTATGCTGAAAAAGCTTACAAATATTATTCAGCATTACCAAAGCTTACCGGCCGGCAGAAATCAAATTACCGTGATGTGCTGCAGATACTCAGCAGGTATTATCTCGATAAACACGATACTCAAAAATCGCAGGAATACGATCAGAAGAAAGCTGCGATCGATAAGATGTAAAAAATAAGTTGGAAAGTCAGTTGGTTTATAGAATGTAGTAAAAAGCTGATTAAAAAAATAAAGCGGGATGACTATCATCCCGCTTTTGTTATATAAATAATATGATGACAGACTTAGATAAAATAAAAAACCTCACAATAAATGTGAGGTTTTTAGTGGGAGCTACAGGAGTCGAACCTGTGACCCTCTGCTTGTAAGGCAGATGCTCTAAACCAACTGAGCTAA
>JBDUCW010000236.1:0-3986 GCA_040003235.1 Ferruginibacter sp.
GCCGAGTTGTGTGCCTGCAACAGTTTTTGAAACAGCAGGTGCGGCATTGGATTCAACCGATGTAGAAAAATTATTGCAAAGAGATGAGATCAAATACCTGAGTGAAATGATGAATTTCCCGGGAGTGTTACATGAAGATGAAGAAGTGATGAAAAAAATAGCTGCTGCTCATCGTTTATTAAAACCGGTGGATGGTCATGCCCCGGGTTTGAGAGGTGATGATGCAAAAAAATACATTGCCGCCGGTATTAGTACCGATCATGAATGTTTTACCGCAGAAGAGGCACTGGATAAATTACAGAATGGGATGAAGATCCTTATCCGGGAAGGAAGTGCAGCGAAGAATTTTGAAGCATTGATCGATCTGTTGCATGATCATCCAAATCAAATGATGTTTTGCAGTGATGATAAACATCCTGATAGTTTGCTAATGGGACATATCAACCAGCTTTGCGCAAGAGCCGTCGTCAAAGGAATTAATATATTCAATATATTAAAAGCAGCTTGTGTAAACCCGGTGCTGCATTATAAACTGGATGTGGGTTTATTGAGAGTAGGCGATCCTGCCGATTTTATATTAGTAAAAGACCTGGAGCATTTTGAAGTTGTTAGGACGTTCATCAATGGTGAATTAGTAGCAGAGAATGGCTTATCATTGATAGAAAGCAGCAGATCAGGAATAATAAACAATTTCTCCTGTACAAAAAAAGAAATAGCCGATTTCAAAGTGCCGGTAGGTTCTCCACTGAGTTTTCAGCCTGCTATTGAAGCATTGGATGGACAGTTAATCACCAATCGTGTCACCTATCAACCAGTGATCGAAGATGATGAGATCAAAGGCAATCCTGAAAATGATATTCTAAAGATCGTAGTAGTGAATCGTTATAATAATGCTCCTGTAGCAAAAGCTTTCATTAAAAATTTTGGATTGAAGAAAGGAGCTATTGCTTCTTCCGTGGCACATGATAGTCATAACATTGTTGCTGTTGGCGTGGATGATGAAAGTATCTGTCGTGCTGTGAACCTGGTGATAAAAGAACAAGGTGGTGTGAGCGCTGTTGGCGATAGCAAAGAAATGGTATTGGGATTACCTGTTGCGGGATTGATGAGTAATGAAAATGGTTATAAAGTCGCGGCTGATTATACGGCGATCGATAAAATGACAAAAGAAGAGCTCGGTTCTACTCTTGGTTCTCCCTTTATGACCTTATCGTTTATGGCTTTGCTGGTGATACCGCATTTGAAATTGAGTGATAAGGGATTGTTTGATGGGGATCGGTTTGCGTTTGTAGGATAAAGCCCAACAGTTTTCATCTATACCGGAGTTTTGTATATTTATTTCAACTAAAAACTGCTACTGTTATGAGAGACATCATGCTAATCTGCCATTTTCTTGGTCTGACCATGGGCCTTGGAACCGGTTTTGCCCACGCATTCTTAGGAGCTTCCGCCGCTAAAATGGCAAAGGAAGATGCAGAAAAGTTCCGTATGCAGACACTTATATTAAGTACGATGGGACATATCGGCATCGCACTCCTACTCATTTCTGGTTTCTATATGATCACTCCTTATTGGAAATATCTCACGGATATGCCTTTGTTGATGGTCAAACTATCATTGGTACTTGTATTGATCGTGCTGATCTCCCTGATCGGCATTGCGGCACGTAAGGCCAAAAAAGGTGATGTAGAAAATCAATTAAGAAAAATGGAAACCTTGGGAAAGTTGACCTTGCTGGTTGGTTTGGCGATCGTGGTGTGTGCGGTGAAGGTTTTTCATTAAGAAAAGTATTTGTAAATGCAAAAAGTCCTTAGATGCGGACAAAACGCTTTATCTCGTTAGTCTTTATTTATAACTCTCAAAGGACTTTCAAGAGTTTGTTAATTCAAGAAATGAAAACAATTGTCATATAATAAAACCTGACAACAATGGTTGACCTAATTGGCGACTTACACGGACATGCTGACAAGCTTGAAGAATTACTCCAAAAACTGGGATATTCTAAACAGAATAATTATTACTCCCACCCAAACAGGAAAGTTTTATTTGTTGGTGACTATATTGATAGAGGACCGAAAATCAGGGAAACTTTACAAATTGTAAAGCAAATGGTAGACAATGAGAGTGCCATTGCGTTAATGGGGAATCACGAATACAACGCCCTATGTTTTCACTTCCAGGAAACAGAGGGTGGACATTTGCGGAAGCATTTAATTAAAAATATCATTCAACATTACGAGACGCTAAAGCAATTCCAAAACAGACAAAAAGAATATGAAGATTACCTGGAATGGTTCAAGACTTTGCCGTTGTTTTATGAGACAGATAAGTTTAGGGCAGTTCACGCTTGTTGGGACAATAAAAACATAAATTTCCTAAAGCAGGCATTGACTAACAATTGCCTGACTGATGATTTGATTTTTCAATCTGTAAAAAAAGGGACGAAATTAAATGAAACAATCGACCAAACATTGAAAGGAAAAGAAATACAAATGCCTGAAGGATTATTTTTCACCGACAAAGACGGCACAAAACGGACTGAGATCAGAATAAAATGGTGGGAAGACCCCTCGGAAATGAATTATAGAAATATAAGTGTTGAACCTCTTTCAAACCTTCCAGAAACTGCAATTGACTTATCGCTTTTGAAAGACAATGATTATTATATAAAGGACGACAAGCCAGTTTTTTTTGGACACTATTGGTTAAAAGGGCAACCTTCGCTATATAAGGACAATATTTGCTGTTTAGACTATAGTGTTGCCAAAGGTGGGCATCTTGTAGCCTATAGCTTTGATGATGAATTAAACCTTGAAGGAAATAAATTGACTTATGTATAGAAGAATTACAAATTACATAACAAGGCCTTGGTGAATATGGCGGGTGACGTACAAGCATTGAGCTTTGTGCATCTAATGAACAATAGTGATAGGTTGATCATCTATGCTTCTAAATAGCCATTTCGCCAATACCCAAACCACCACCCCAACTTTCACATTCCCTTAGTAAGTAAAACAACCCATTTCCGCATCTAATATGCAAAGGCCCTATGTGGGTTTAGATCCCGATTGACATCGGGACGAATGTGGGATAAGGACAGGGTCAAAAACTTTTAAATGGCCCTGTTATGAAACAAACTCTACACATCTCTGCATCTTTCGACCAGCCTGAATTTGTACAGAACCTGGTAGAACAATTAGCTTACCGCCGTTATGAATTGGGCTTTGACAAACAACAAATGCCCCGCGGGTTAAAAGCACTGGAAACATCTTCCACAGAAACATACGTGAGTGGAACCATGGCTCTCGATTTTTCTTCCGATACCGAGACAGGAGAAGAAAGAATCAATATGCCTTTTATCACTTGCTTTATGTTTACTTGTATCAAAGGAAAAACAGATCCTTATCAACTGATATGGAGTGCTTCCTTGTCGTAAAAACAAGCCCTGACCCGTTACAGGTATCTAAGAGGAAACAATTATAGTGCCCTTAAAAATACCATTAGGCTAATTGTGTAAATCACTTAATTGTTAAAATAGAAATTGAAAAAGCTTTTACCCGGCAGCTTGAGTTTATACTTTGGGCTTATCCAATCCCTGATCTATGAAAAAAACCATTCTGCCTATCCATCGCTATGCTATTGCGTTTCTCCGTTTTTTTATTTTCACAGTTGTTTGCTGCAACCTATCCTTGATTTCTAAAGCGCAGTGTTTTGCTAGTTCTACAGTAAGTGCTCATGCAGCAACAAATGATAACAGTACCGGATCGCTCGATTTCAACAATGTGAACAATTCGATGAGCACGGATAACGCTACGGCTTCTGCTGCTGCACTGGTGGCTCTTTTTAATGGCAGCAGCCATTATTTGAAAGTAACCGATTTCCGTTTCAGCATCCCTTCGTATGCAAGTATTTGTGGAGTAGTGGTGAGCATAGAAAAAAAAGCAGGTGGACTTGCGTTGGGTGCATGGATCCGGGATAATGAAGTG
>JBDUCW010000237.1:0-3971 GCA_040003235.1 Ferruginibacter sp.
TTACAAAGTTCAACGGGTTTTGAATTTCATGTGCAATGCCTGCGGTGAGTTCACCGAGGCTGGCCATTTTTTCTGATTGGATCAATTGCGATTGAGTAGATTTTAAATTAGTAAGTGTTGTTTCCAAAACTTTGTTTGCTTTTTGTTTCTGATGGTTATTCCTGTAAAAAATAGCAGCTAATAATAAAAGAACCGCAATACCGGTTATAAAAAAATATGTCCTGATCTTATTCTGATAGGTGATCTTGTCCTTTTCTACATTTTGCAAACGAAGTTGTTCATTCAAAGTAACAGCCTGGAATGCTGTGAGATTTTTGATCCTGGACTTATACAGGCTGTCTTTAACAATTAAAGTAAGTTCCTGGTATTTTAAAACGCTGTCAGTTTGGTTGCTCATTTTGTAAGCCAGGTATACATTTTCATAAACAGTTCCCAGGTTTACACTATACCATCTTACAGTCCCCAGTTGCTGAATGGTTTGCAAACTCAGCATGGAATAATAAAGCGCGGAATCTTTTTGCCGGGTAGCAAGAAAGTATTTTGCCAGGAAGAAATAACTATTGCTTAATCCATTCAGGTTATTTTCTGTTATGGATGTTTCCATACTTTTATGATAGTTTTGAAAAGTGTTAGCCTGATCGTTTTTTTTAAAATAAATATTTCCAAGTGTGAGATAAACCTGTCCAAGGTATTTTCTAAATCCCGTTTTGAAAGCCAATTCTTCAGCTTCTTTTTCAAATGAGAGAGCAGAATCCAGTTTGTCAATGGTCATATAGCTCCTGCCGAGATTCATAGATGCCAGCATCTGCCTGACCGGGTGACCAATCTCTGAAGCTATTCTTCTTGCTTCTTTATAATGAAAGATTTCCTGCTCTGTATTTTGGGTTTCCCGCATTAGTATAGCAAACATATGATGCGTGTATGCAAGGAGCAAAAGCCTGTTATTACCATTGAACGAATTTGTAAACAATATCCATGAATCATGTCTTTCATTTTTTGGATCCTCAACAATTTTAAATGCTTCCAGCACATACTGAAGTGCATCCGCGTATTTGCCTGATCCTATTAATTGATATGCTGTATTATCGAGGTAATAAGCTTCTGCCAGTTTCTTTTCATATTTACGGGCAAGTATCAGATCCTGTTCGGCATAATAAAGTGCAGAATCTTTGTTTGTCTCTTCATAGAAATCATACATATACTTGCAGGCCTGGTAACGGGCAGAATCATCAGTTGCATTAACATAAGCAATCCGCAAGCTGTCGATCCTGTTTAATTGTGCATTACTGATAGCAGGTAACAGGAAGAACAATAGTATTGATAAAATGTATCTCATTAAAGTTAATTATTAGGAATCTGAATGATAAATGTTGATCCATCTCCCTCTGTCGTTTCCACTTTTAATTCTCCGCCATGTCCTTTGGTAATAATATCATAACTCAAACTCAATCCCAACCCCGTTCCCTGTCCGGTTGGTTTTGTAGTAAAGAATGGTTGAAATATTTTGTCCAACACTTTTTGTGGAATGCCGTTGCCATTATCACTCACCTTTATTTCTACTTTGCCCCCAATCCCTGAAGGGGAGCCGATCCTTTTGGTGCTGATTGATACTGTTGGTTCATAATTTTCAATTCCGGATTTCTTTTTTTCATCAACAACATAAAATGCATTCGTCAATAAATTCAATATTACTCTGCCGATATCCTGCGGGATGATATTTATTTTTCCAATCGATGGATCAAAATCAGTTTTTAATGTCGCATTAAATGATTTGTCTTTTGCACGAAGGCCATGATAACTCAATCTCAAATACTCATCACACAATGCATTAATATCCGTTGGTTCTTTTATGCCATTACTACTGCGGCTGTGTTGCAGCATGCCTTTAACAATATCTCCTGCCCTTTTGCCATGATGATTTATCTTTTCTAAATTTTGTTTTAAATCCTGTGCAATTTGTCTGGCATCTTCAATATTTCCTTTCGCCATTTCATCATTCATTTCATCTACCAACTCAGTACTTACTTCGCTAAAATTATTTACAAAATTTAACGGATTCTGAATTTCATGTGCAATGCCTGCAGTGAGTTCGCCAAGCGAAGCCATTTTTTCAGATTGGATCAGTTGCTTTTGTGTGGCTTTAATGTTTAATAATGATTCGTTTAATTCTGCAGTACGTTCTATCACCTGGCTTTCCAGCATTTCGTTTTGCCGGTCAACAAGGGCTTTTTTTTCTGTACTTATAAGAACCAATTGAGAAGCATTTTCCTTTACTTCTTTAATAATTTCCCTAAAGCGCATGGAAACATACACCACATAGGCAAATGGAAAAGAAATATATATAAGACCGTCTAGGATCATATAAGTTGTGAAAGAAGCATTATTTACAACCACTATTAAAATTACACTGAAGAATAACACTGAAAAGAAACCTACAATAATTGCCCACTGCGCTCCTCTTATTGATCTCCATGACCGAAAGATCAAATAAATACTAATAAGCATACTACTACTGGAAACAGCGAGAGCAGGAAATACAAGAAATAAATTACTATAGGCACCCCATAAAATGCCTGTTAGAACAGTCAGGGCAAAATATCCATTCAGGTAATTGCTTCTTTTCTGCCCCAGGGCCTGCACTACAATCAGTGGGATAAAGCCAGATAGTGCCAGGTACCAGACATTATTAAAAAACTGGACTACCGTATAAATAGCGTAAGTATAGGACTGAGAAAGCAAGAATAATTTCAAAAGAGAAAAGATAGTTCCAGACAAGCTGAAAATAGTGATCAGCCGTAAATTGATTTCTCCGGCGTTTTGAAAAGAAATGAGCCAGAAGAGAAGTGTCATAATAATACATACGGCGGCAATTGACGTTTTGAAAACCAGTAGCGAATACATTCTATTTTCAAAATCAGCATTGTAAGTTGGTCCGGTTATGCTAAATAGTGAATTAAAATATTCACCGGGTTTATGTTTATACGGTAATGGAAAAGATGTTGATTTTAATCTCTGTGGAAGAGGAAAGGCTGATATATAATCTACAAAATGGATGGCAAGCAAATGCTCTTTTCCCTGCTCTAAATTTAACGGAATTGCATAGCGATGGACAGGGTTATACTCTTTAAATTGCTTGCCATTGTCGCCGGGGGAACCATATGATTCAACCAGTTTTCCGTCGACGTAAAGTTCTGTTGCGGCCCAACCGGTATACTTAAATCCAACTGGCATTTCACCAAAAGACTTATCCAGACTTATTTTTATCCTGAACCAGCCTTCCACTCTGCCGTTTTCATCCGCACTTATAGTAGATAATTCTGTAGGTTTTAATTTTTCCCAACCAGTGAGGTCAACCTTTTCATTAGCCCATGTTGTTGAATGTCCTTCTTTAAAAATCCATCCATCCAGGGGGGCTATCAATATTTCATTATTAATATTAAACATGGAAGAAGAGATCAAAACGGAAGTATCCTGTGCGTAGGAAGCCTTACCGGCAAAGAAGAAAATAAAAATGATCAGAAATAGTTTCATTTTTATTTAATTTTTTGGTAATTGAATAATAAATTCACTTCCTTTACCTTCTTTCGTTTCTACCTTCAACTCTCCGCCATGTCCTTTCGAAATAATGTCATAGCTCAAACTCAGTCCCAGACCGGTTCCCTGGCCTGTTGGTTTGGTGGTAAAGAAGGGCTGAAATATTTTATCCAACACTTTTTGAGGAATGCCATTGCCATTATCACTCACCTTTATTTCTACTTTGCCCCCAATCCCTGAAGGGGAGCCGATCCTTTTGGTGCTGATTGATACTGTTGGTTCATAATTTTCAATTCCGGATTTCTTTTTTTCATCAACAACATAAAATGCATTCGTCAATAAATTCAATATTACTCTGCCGATATCCTGCGGGATGATATTGATGTTTCCGATTGAAGGATCAAAATCAGTTTTAATAGTTGCATTAAAGCTTTTAT
>JBDUCW010000238.1:0-3966 GCA_040003235.1 Ferruginibacter sp.
TCTGAAACTTTGCAATTATTTGCATACTGTAACCAAATTTTTCAGCAGGAATTCCGATACCGTTATCCTTTACACTAATCAGCCATTCATCTTTATGCTCAACCACTTTTAATGTAATTACGGGAACTGTATCTCTTTTTTTAAATTTGATTGCATTGGCCAGCAGGTTTTGAAACAGGCGGATAATATCTGTTTTGTTCACCATCAACTTTGGCAATTGCCCCTGGGTTATTATTTGCGCATTACTCTCTTTTATCAGATCATATAGATTTTGTTGTGCCTCATTAAACAGTAAATGCAGGTCTGCCGATTCCTTATGACTGTTATTTTCGGCTGTGTGTGATAATTCCAGCAGGTCGGTGATCATAGCCTGCATTCTTTTACCACCATCCACAGCAAAGCCAATATATGTATTTGCTTTCTCATCCAGCAGTTGGGCATATTTATTTTTGAGCAATATCATAAAACTGGTTACCATACGCAGTGGTTCTTTCAGGTCGTGCGAAACAACATAAATTAATTGCTCAAGATTGATATTGGCTGCGGAAAGTTTTTTGTTGAGTTGCGATACCTCTTCATTCTTTTTAATTAATGTTCTTTGGGTATTCACCAATTCATTATTAAGCAGCGACATTTTATTGAGCAGTTCTAGGTCATTGTTAAATTCCGTTTCAACAGGCTTTGTTGATTCTTCATCCGGTATTATTGTTTCTATTTTTGTGAGCATCATGTTTATGGTTTAAAAAATCATATTATTGGCTAATCTGATAGCCTCTTTTGCATTCGGAGCAGAGCCATCTGCTCCAACCGCTCTCCACAGGTCCGGTACAAGTGTAAACGGGTAACCCCCTACTATTATTTGTATGTTATCCAGTAACGTATTATTTCTTATCTTCTTTATTAATGATTGCACTTTAGTGATATGGAATGGCATGGTAACCGAAATAGCGAGCAGTTGCGGTTTTTGTTCAACTAATGCGCTTATAATATTTGCTTCGGGCATATTGGCACCCATATAATAGGTATCCCATCCATCCATTTCAAACAGGTCGGTCAGCATCCTTATCCCCATCTCATGCAGATCGCCTGAAACACTGCACGCCAGCATCTTTCGCCCTTTTTTTTCAGCAGTAAAAATATACGGATATAATGTGGCCATTATTGATTGGGTAGCAGCAGTACAATAATGCTCATGGGCAACAGTTATACTATTATTTTGCCATAGCAACCCTATTTCCCGTTGAGTAACTTTAAAAATATTATTGTAAAGAGATACAATTGGTTCTCCGTTTTTTACCAACCCCGTTATTAAGGCCTGTGCCTCTGTTCTTTTTCCTTTTAGCAGGAAATCAAGATACTGTTTTGCATCATCCAATATTGGATTGCTTTCTATGAAATAAGTCTCCAGGTTTGTGTGAGGATTTTTTAATCTTTCTTTACTTTCCCGGATGCAAAAACTGGCAGCGCCATATGTTTCTGCCGGTAATAATTCTTTACAGGCCATATCCATATAGTCTAGGTTATTGGCCAGGTCCTTTACAGGTATCTTTCTGCCTTCGAGCATTTTTTGGGCCCATACTATATATGCTGCAAATATTTCAGAGCACTCCAACTGCATGGCAACTGACAGATATGAAAGATGATAACCGTTATCTTCACAGCATTTCTCTTTGCCGGCAATTCCATATTTTAAAAGCAGGCCCGGGTTGTTTTTAAATTGCAGCTCAGTTATCAACTCAGCAATAGGTGCCTTATTGTTATCTAATTCATTACTGCTATTTATTAAGGTTGTTTTCATTAAGATGCTATATGGTTAAAAAAACGCAGCTTAAAACTGTGTGGCACCAATTTTAAGCCTTTCGGTATACCTGCATGGGAATCTTTTAAATGTTTTTTATGCCAGGTTTTAAAGCTTGCCTCATCTCTCCAGTTTGTGATCAACCATACCGCTGAAGGATTTTCTACCGGGCTTAACACATCTAAACCTAAAAAACCGTCATATTTCTCTACAAGCCCGGGACGGTTTATAAAAGCCTGCTTTACTTCATTTTCCATTCCGTTCAGTATTTCGAAACTGCTGATAGCTGTAAACATTTTATTGTTTTTTTATTGTAAAATAAAAAGTGCTGCCTTTCCCTTCTTCTGATTCTACCCATATCTTTCCGCCCATGCTTTCAACAATTTTTTTGCAGATTGCCAATCCCATACCTGTACCGTCATATGCTTCTTTATTATGCAGTCTTTGAAAAAGAATAAATATCTTATCAAAATATTCTCCGGCAATTCCTATCCCGTTATCCGCAATACTGAATTGCCAGTGCGTAATTGTTTCTTCTACTGAAACCTGTATCTGAAGAACAGGATTTTCCCTGCCATACTTTAAAGCATTGCTGATGAGGTTTTGCAAAATCTGTCTTAACGGAGATAGGTATGCATGTATCAGCGGCAGTTTCTCTGTATAGATGATTGCTTTTTTTTCTTCGATCTGTTTTTGAAAAAGAATTTGAATTTCATGGATCAGCTCGTCCAGGTCAACCTCTTCAAGCAATTCTTCTGTGCGGCCTGCACGTGAAAACTCAAGCAGGTCTGAAATGATCTGCCGCATCCGCTTTGCTCCATCCACAGCGAAATAGATATATTTTTTCCCTTTATCATCAATGATTGAATCGTATTTTTTTTCCAGCAGGGATAAAAAACTGCTGATCATTCTCAATGGTTCCTGAAGATCGTGTGAAGCTGCGTAAGCAAACTGTTCAAGGTCGCCGTTCTTTTGCTCCAGCATTTTCATAACCTGTGTCAGGGATTGGTGCTCCTGGCTTAACTGCAACTGTAATTGTTTTTCTTTCCGGAATGTTTCCTCCAAACCATTAAATAAATGCGGTATCAATGCAGACAACAGGAAACATAAAAAAATCAGGTTGGAAGAAACAGCAATCCAGACGCCGAGGGAATTTTCCTCGTTTTGGGGATTGGGCAACAAACGAAAAAAAATGATCAGTGCAAACAGGATGCAGATAAAAGTATTGATGAAGGCAGGCCACCATGCATATTTTGAAGGAAAAATCAAAATGCAGAGTATGCATGCTGATAAAAGAAATAACAGACCCGGCCCCGGTAGTCCAACATAGTACAGCATGAGACAACTGAATATGTATACACAGATTATAAAAATGATCTTGCGGATATTGATGCTCATTCCTGGTATGAATGTCAATGCCAGCATGCTTATTACCGTCAGCATATCTACAACTGCCAGTAAATACTGACCTGTAATGATGATCCAGTACAGGCTTGGCAGTAAAGCAATCAAACAAAAAGGCAACAGGTAAATGATGGTTCGGGCAAACAGGTTATTACGCCAGTAAACTATGTCATGCACAACATTATCAGGGCTTGCGCAGTTAAGATTAACAGTAGTTGTATAACGCTTCCAGATATTCACTTATGTATTTTTGGGCAACGTGAAAAAGAATGTACTGCCTTTTCCTACTTCTGATACTACCCAGATTTTCCCACCCATGCTTTCAATAATTTTTTTAGTAATGGCCAGGCCAATACCGGTACCGGAATATTCATCTTTGTTGTGTAACCGTTGAAAAATGGTAAATATCTTATTGAAGTAATCAGGGTCAATGCCAATACCGTTATCGCTAACAGCAAATTCCCAATAGTTTTCCCTGTCTTTTACATCAATACTAATTTCCGGCCGGCCATCTTTTTTATGATAGATCAGGCTGTTGCTCACCAGGTTTTGAAATACCTGCCTCATTGGCGACCTGAGGGTTTTGAGTAAAGGCAATTTGCCAATATTTATAACAGCCTTTTTCTCTTCAATTTTTTTGCGCAGCAACGATAGTATTTCAACCATCAACTCATTCAGGTCCACCTCTTCCTGCTTATCTTCCGTTTGCCCTACTCTTGAAAATTCAAGCAGGTCCAGAATGATCTGGCGCATTCGTTTGGCAC
>JBDUCW010000239.1:0-3943 GCA_040003235.1 Ferruginibacter sp.
GGTAGGTAATAAAATTATCTTCCTGCGCAAACTGGCGCCTGGCGGCAGTACCCACAGTTTTGGTATTCATGTTGCTAAAATGGCGGGCATGCCACCATCATTGATCGACCGTGCCAATGAAGTATTAAAACAACTGGAAGACAGTCGCGATAACCAGGACGGCAAAACCGAAAGTCTTGAACAGAATATAAAAAAGATTGCTTCGCCCAAATTACAACTCAGTATTTTTGATGCGCATTCACAAACTTTTGATGAGATCAGAACGTTGTTGGAAAGTACAGACATCAACAGGTTAACACCGGTGGAAGCGTTGCTGAAACTGCAGGAGATCAAAGAAAGACTGAAATAATTTTTACGTCATACGTTTTACGTAAAACGTATCACGTAAAACGTAAAACTTATTACTTATAACGCTTCCCATGAATAAAAAAATATATTATAAAGATTATCTCCAGCTTGATAAGATCCTGGATGCGCAGCAACCCGAAAGTTTTGCGGATGATAAAGAAACAGCACATGATGAAATGCTGTTCATCATCATTCATCAGGCTTATGAACTCTGGTTCAAGCAACTGTTGTTCGAAGTTGATTCCGTTGCTGCAATCATGAAAAAAGAATCCATCAATGATAATTCGCCTGAATTAAAAACTGTGGTGCACCGGCTCAAACGCGTTGTCACCATCCTTAAAGTGCTGGTGCAGCAGATTGATATCATGGAAACAATGACGCCTATGGAATTTCTTGAATTCAGAGACATGCTCCGGCCTGCATCCGGATTTCAGAGTTGGCAATTCAAAGTACTGGAAGCAAGACTGGGACTAAAATACGAGCAACGTCACGGACAACAGTATTACCTGAGTCAGCTGGAAAAAAAAGAAATTGATGTGATCAAAGAACAGGAAGATGAAAGGTCGCTGTTACAATTGGTGAATGACTGGCTGGAACGCATGCCCTTCTTTACAGATATTGCTGATTGGTCGGCCTATGAATCGGTGTATGTTTCCGGACTTGCGGATGCAGAAAAAAACAATGCGGCTAATTTTAAAAAGATATTTTTTGAAACAGATGGAGAAAGACAACTCTCTCCAAAAGCTGCCCGGGCCGCGCTTTTTATCACATTGTATCAGGGTTATCCTATGCTGGAACTTCCGTTTCAATTGCTGAATGTTTTACTGGAGATCGATGAGCAACTGGGCACCTGGCGTTATCGTCACATGAATATGGTACAACGGATGATCGGCACCCGCATCGGAACAGGCGGCAGCACCGGCGCCGGCTACCTGAAAGGCGCCACAGATTCCCACAATATCTTTAAAGAAATTGCGCAGCTAAACAGCTTCCTCGTGCAACGCAATAAATTGCCGAAGTTACCGGAGCAGCTGGTGAGGAAACTTGGTTATGATGGAATTTAATACAGAATAAGAAATAAGGATCAGAGGAATAAGGAATAAGAAAGTTGTGAAGTATAAGAACTTTTTGACCTAAATTTCTATGATCAATTACTTTTAGGTATCATAGCCGAATTTCAAAAAATCTACATCAACCAGCCTGTTCAACTTTCTTATTCCTTACGTGTTGCGCTATTAAAATATCTAATCTTTAAACTTAAAATTTATTTTTTGATTTAAAAATCTTGTTTCAACTTTAATTCTTTACAATGAAGTGAACTGCTACCAGTGTTTGTGGAGACACCTCTTTCGGACCGGTCCCGACGGAGGAGGGATTGGTTCATAGGCGTAGCCGATGAACCAAAGGTGCGAAAGCAGTCCCGCTGTACAGCGGGACGCGGCCTAAGCGGCCGTGGAGCAATCAAGCGATAGCAGGTAAAACGAAGTTGCCTATCAGGAATTTCTACAAATAAGTTCAATAGCACAACACGTTTATTCCTTATTATTTATTTATTATTCCTTATTTCCAACTCAAGATCACGAGGGTTTAGAGACATTTCTATGACCAATAAAAAGTTAATGTACAGATCAGTCTTATTAATCACCCGTTAAATACCTTACAAACGGTATTGCCATTTACCCGAGTAAACTTAATTTCGTAGAAATTTTTTTATACCAATGAATAAGATATTATCGATTGCAGCGCTGTCATTGCTTTTAAGCACAGCTTCTTTTGCACAGACTGCAACAAAAAAAGAAACGCCGAAAAACTGGCACCAGCTGGATAAAACGCAATCCGGTTTTTACGGCATCAGTTTAGACAAAGCTTATAGTTTTCTGAAAGCGAAAAATGCGAAAAGTAAAACTGTTGTAGTAGCCGTGATCGACAGTGGTATTGATACAACGCATGAAGATCTTAAAGCCATTCTCTGGACCAATCCCAAAGAAATTCCGGGCAATGGAATTGATGATGATCACAACGGTTATATCGATGATGTACATGGCTGGAATTTCATCGGTGGTAAGGACGGCCGTAATGTAAAAGAAAACAGTCTGGAAGTTGCCCGCGTATATCATGGACTGAAAAGTAAATACGAAGGCAAAGATGAAAGCGAGATCGCGGCAAAAGATCTGGATGAATACAGAATGTGGAAGAAGTCTGAAAAGGCCATCACGCCTGAAGTAGATGCCAATCAGCCACCCATTGAATTGCTGAAAACCATTTATACAACATCTGTAAAAAATGACAGCATTATTAAGATCGGTATTGGCAAAGCTATTTACACAGGCAACGAGCTTGACAGTTTTAAAGTGGGTAATTCAGATGAGAAAGCTGCCAAGGGCAAGTTCCTTCAGTTATTTAAACTGAACCAGGCAATGAGCGAAACCAATAAGGAAATGCTGGATGAACTGAATGAATACATCACTAACCAGGAAGCAACTGCCAAAAGAAACGAAACACAAAAGACCATACCTCCGGTTGATAACCGCGGTGAAATAGTAAAGGATGATGAAACCAATATCAATGACCGTTATTATGGCAACAATGATATTATGGCCAATACGCCTTTTCATGGAACGCATTGCAGCGGCATCATTGCAGCGGTAAGAAGCAATGGCAAAGGTGTTGATGGCATTGCAGACAATGTGCGCATCATGATGGTTCGTGCGGTGCCTGATGGTGACGAACATGATAAAGATATTGCCAACTCCATTCGTTATGCAGTTGATAACGGTGCACAGATCATCAGCATGAGTTTTGGTAAAGATTTTTCTCCACAAAAACAATGGGTAGATGATGCTGTGAGATATGCAGAAAGCAAAGGTGTGCTGATGGTGCATGCAGCAGGTAATGATTCCAAAGATGTGGATACCGGAGATAACTTTCCTTCAGCACTTTTTAAAGATGGGAAATACAGACCCAATAACTGGATCACAGTAGGTGCAAGTGGTGATCCTACGAATGGTGGACTGACAGCGAGTTTCAGTAACTATGGTAAAAATGAAGTAGATGTATTTTCTCCAGGTGTTAATATCAACAGTACAATACCCGGCGGCAATACTTATGGCAAGGCGAGCGGCACCAGTATGGCTTGTCCTGTAGTAGCAGGTATTGCTGCATTGGTGCTTGAATACAATCCAACGCTGAGTGCAAAGCAATTAAAATATGTGATTGAAAAAAGTGCTCAACAACCGGATATTAAAGTAACTAAACCCGGAACGGATGAAACCGTTAACCTGAGCGACATCAGCAAAACAGGTGGCCTGGTAAATGCATACGCAGCATTAAAACTTGCGGCTACATTGAAAGGCGAACGTAAACCTGAACCGGTTATTTTACCTAAACCAAAGATGAGCAATCAGAAGAAAGGTTAAGTTATAAGTAGTAAGTTATAATTAAAGATCCGCAGCATATTGTTGCGGATCTTTTTATTTAATACAATCGTTTAAGGTTTAATCCGTTTAATGTTTTTTATAACTTGCACTGTCTAAATTTATTCAACAAACAACAAACAACAAACAACAAACAACAAACAACAAACAACAAACAACAA
>JBDUCW010000240.1:0-3929 GCA_040003235.1 Ferruginibacter sp.
AAAAACGGAGGTTTCTCGATTAACACCGCCGGCGGCCCGGGGGCATCTTATCGCCAGGTTTTTACCAGCAATACCCCCTTGGCCAATGAAGTGTTGCAAGCTGCGGTTTCAGACGTCAATCTCGGGATCTTAAACGACGCGAACTGGTGGTGGACCAGCGGTACTTACGGGGCAAAAGCGAGCTTCACCCGCACCTTTATCAACACTTACCTGAACCTGGACGGCACACCCTTCACCAATAATCCCGTGTACACGACTATGCTGTTCAAAGACGAGGTAAAAAATCGCGATCTGAGGCTGAAACAAACCATACGTTCACAAGATTATAAGAGGATCAGCAACGGGCAACAAGTTCCTGCACCACCGGTTTTCTCTTACACATTTACAGGATACCAGCCCATTAAATTGACATTGGACGATCTCAGTTTAGACGCAGGTGCTTTAAACACAAATGCGGTGTCCTTGTTCCGTTACGCTGAAGTATTATTAAATTATGCAGAAGCAAAAGCGGAGTTGGGCACACTTACAAATGCGGATTGGGCGCTTACCGTGGGTGCATTAAGAGCTAGAGGGGGAATTACCGGCGGCTTAACCACTAAACCAGTCACGGCTGATCCTTACCTGGTAGCGAATTATTTTCCGAATATTACGGATCCAGCGATACTGGAAATCAGGAGGGAACGAGGTATTGAATTGAGCCTGGAAGGAGTACGTTTCCCGGATATACTAAGGTGGAAAAGAGGAGAATTGATGCAACAGGAATGGAACGGGTTCTATGTGCCGGCGCTGAATACACCGATGGATTTAAATGAGGATGGTATTTTGGATGTGGCCTTTTACCAGGGAACACGTCCTTCGCCCGCAGTAAGCGGGGTAACATATGTGGATGTTTCGCCCAAGATTGGCAGTGTTGTAAATTCACAATTACTGAAGAACGGCACATCAGGCGAGCTGATATGGATGAGTGAAATTCCCAGGAAATGGAACGATAAAAATTACGTTTATCCCATTCCATTAAACGACTTGCAGCGCAATCCGAACTTAAAACAAAATGCAGGCTGGAATTAAATATAAAAGACCCCGAATTTCATATCTTAACTATTTAGCTATGTGCATATCTTGATATTTTTTTATCTTTATTCATAAGGTGTTAGCCAGGCGGATGGAATTCATTCAAAATGCGTTTACGTTAGCGGTAAATCCTAATACGTCACTCTAAAAATTTCACGCGACTTTCAAACTGATTAATTTTTGAACTGCTTTTTAAGTGCTTGCGACAGCTCTTTAATGACAGCAGATTTATCTTTTTTAATCTTTTTGCCAAGTTCTCTACGTGGACAATTTGCATTGTATTTTGCCCCCCAATCCATCATTTCTATGACGATGGGTAATAAGTCAGCGCCTTTTTGTGTGAGACTGTAAATAAATTTGGACTTATTTGTCGTCGACACCTGTTTTGACAAAATATTTTCAACTTCAAGAATATTTAGCCGGTTGACAAGAATATTCGTAGCAATTTTTTCTTCGGACTTTAGAAATTCACTATATGATACTTTCCCCCTAAGCATAACATCCCTTATTATCAAAAGCGACCATTTGTCGCCAAAAACATCAAGAGAGCAACTGATTGGGCAATCCGACCTTGTATTTTGCATAAAATCTATTTTAAATGTGCTTGCAAAATGCAATATCTTTATATATTTGTCCTTGCAAAATGCAACAACAAAGTTATCATTTAAAAAAATACAAATGGAAAATCAAAAATCAACAAAGCAGTTGCTTGAATTTTATTACAAAGGATTTGCTGAAAAGTCAAATTGGGAAAGTGTAATAGCGGACGACTTTCACTATATAGGTGGCGATATGACCAAAACAGAACCTGTAATTGGCAAGCAAGCGTACATTGAAATTATCAAACGTTTTTCTCAGCGTTTTGATTCTATGGAAGTAAAAGAAATGATAGTTGAAGGCGACAAAGCCTGTGTAATTGGAAACTATGATTTTCATTTCCCGAATAACCAAAAAATAAATGGAAATGTTGCAGAGCTTTGGACTACAAAAAACGGGAAGCTTCAGACGCTAACTTTATATTTTGATACTTTGACTTTTATTAATAATTTAAAATAGTTAAATGCTTTAAGGCTTACAGCACAAAACTTGCTGCCAAGGTTAAGAAATATCTGATGACAAGGTTTGGGAATATCTTGCTGACATTCTCACTCCTGCAGCAAATGTCCCTTTTTTTATACCACCACAATTAGGGCAATTGAGTAGCAACACGTATCCAATAAACCAAATAGATATGGTTGTGAGTCTATTTTAAACGACCTCTCTAATAAATGAAACATTAACCGACAGGGCAATTTTACGGACAAACAAATGACTATCATATCGAATTTGAAAAACCATGGTTAGAGCTTCCGAAATTAGAAATCAAACGCTTGCTGATAAACAAAATAAATAGGGCAAATAAAAATTTTAGTCGCCGCATTACTGTAAACATTAGTGCCAGCAAAGCTATTGATCCTTTTGGACGTCCCCAATGACAGACCAGGATAGATTATTAAAAGCAATGGAGTTTCGGATGAAACTAATTCCCATCGCATTGACACTTTTTATGGCTGGGCAAATTCTGTTTCTAATTTTATATAAGGACAATTAAAGCCAGGTATACAAAGACGTAAGGCTACGGGCGCGGGCGGTTTACAGCAAGTGCGGCGGACCTAATAACAGGTTAGCTAAAAAATTTTATTCCTTCGCGGTTCTGGCGGCACATTATTAATTTTGCAAATAGAATAACCATTGAAACTAAAATTATAAATTTGGCCTCGGCACGGGCAGATGGAAAACAATTTCCCACCTGCTTTAAGGGTAATCGTTAGCGGTCAGTGTGATACTCCTAAACGGTCTTAAGGAAAAGCAACTAAATTAAAATACAATAATTAGAAAATGGAATTCGACCCAAACAATAATGTAGTTAAACTTTGTGTTCAGGGTATGGACATGGAAGGAAAAGGTAAACCTGAAGAAGCCAGCAGGTTATTTCTTCAGGCCTGGAATGAAGCGACAGATGACTTTGAAAAATATATTGCTGCTCATTATGTGGCTCGACATGAAAAAAGTACGTCCGACAAATTAAAATGGGTCGAAACAGCATTAAAGTTTGCATTAAAAATAAATAACGACACTGTTAAGAGTGCTTTTCCTTCTTTATATTTAAACATCGCTAAATGCTACGAGGATTTAAGCGACCTTGACAACGCAAAAAAGAATCACGAATTAGCCATTTCATTCATGAATAAACTGTCTGACAACGGTCCCTTTTACCACGGTACGAAAGCGGATTTGCAAGTTGGCAATTTGTTGACAGCAGGGTTCGGGTCCAATTACAAGCCCGAAGTCAAAATGAATCATATTTATTTTACAGCCATAATTAATGGGGCGGGACTTGCTGCAGCATTGGCTAATGGTGAAGGACGTGAACGTGTTTATATCATTGAACCTACCGGGGGATTTGAAAATGACCCAAACGTCACGGACAAACGATTTCCGGGCAATCCGACACGGTCATATCGAAGCCAATCACCATTGAAAATCATTGGTGAAGTTACAGATTGGATAAGGCAAACACCTGAAGGCCTTGAAAAATGGCGCGAAAAGTTGGCAAATATCAATGCGGATCCGAGAGCAGAAATTATTAATTAAATTTTGAAATGTTCAAACCCTGCACGGGCATTGGAAGTGAATTTCTTTTACATATGGCATTAAAACTATGCCCTTTTACAGTCTTTATTTATCAGGTCTTTAGAAATTTTATGAATGTATGATGTGTACGAATTCGTGCAATAGCTGCCCGGTTCTGACAGATTAATTGTCATGCTGTTATATCCAATTCCAACGATGTGTCACGTGCCACCGGTGCCAATCCG
>JBDUCW010000241.1:0-3916 GCA_040003235.1 Ferruginibacter sp.
ATTCGATCAGGCTTCTGAAATTGCTTAATGCACCGAACAGGCCATGCAGAAGCACAAGTGGTTCGCCACTGCCTTCTTCAATAAATTTGAATTTATCCAGTTGTTTGAGTTCGTAATCCATTGCAGTCAATTCTGAGCTTTCTTCCAGGAATATTCCAAGACTAAAATAGTCGATTTGGCGCAAAAAATAAACGGTTTACCGTATAAAAGAAGGCCAACCGGGCAAATATAGGGGCAATGGCCTTGTTTTGAAAACATGTTTTGAATAAACAGCAACTCCTTACTCTGTTTATTATATAAAACCTCTATGTATTTCTTCTTAGCGATAGGCTGTCAAAAAAGATCAACGAATTGCCATTTTATGCGCTACTCCATCAAAGAATTGTTCTAGTTCGCCAAACATATCTTTAAAGAAAGGAATAAGATTCCCAAAAGCATTGATCGCTTTGGGTCCCCATGGTTGTATGAATGAATAGGTTTTCGATTGAGTAATCGTTTCAGGTTTCAATACTTTCATTTGCTCTGCATAAAAAAGTAGCACGCTGAATACTAATGTATAGATCACGACATATAAAATAATACCAGCCAGTTTATTCACCATTCCGAGCATCGCCGTCTCCGCTGTTTTTTCAATTGCTTTTGCACCCAATCTTATTAATAAAATAACAATAAGGAATACAACTGCGAAAGAAATTAATGGCAACCATTCCTGGGAAACTTTTACAGTGCTACCGATATATGCTGCAACGACCGCAGATAATTTTATTGCGGCAGCAAGGCCAATGATCACTGCTACGAGTGAGAACAACCCGACAATAAGACCTTTTTGATAGCCTTTTAAAACAGCGAATACAATAATGACAGCAAAGAGGAGGTCAAGAACCATTGACAGGTTTGAGGTTTAACGTTCGATCGTTTGAAGTTAGTGTCAAAGTTCTGCTAATAAACCTATAATACGATAATTTGGGAAAAGTAGTCCCGATTGCTTTCGGGATTGAAATTGCTTTAAAGCACAAAACTCTTTTTGCTATTACAGAGATTCACATTGGGCAGGTAAATCTGTAAGAGAAAACAAATTTCCCAATCTGCAATTTCAAAATAATCTACTATCCGCCATCTATTTGGCCAGCAATTCCTTCACCAGTGTAGAGATCATTTTTCCATCGGCTTTACCAGCCAGTTGTTTGCTCGCCACTCCCATTACTTTACCCATATCCGCTGGTGATGAAGCACCTGTTGAGGCAATGATCTTTTCCAATTCTGCTTTCACTTCATCAGCAGCCATTTGCTTTGGCAAAAATTTTTCTATCACAGCGATCTCTTCTTCTTCTGTTTTAGCGAGCTCGGGACGATTTTGTTTTTGAAAGATCTCCAATGAATCTTTCCGGCTCTTCACTAATTTCTGCAATAATTTTGTTTCTTCCTCTTCAGACACTACACCATTCGCACCTTCAGCCGTTTTTGCGATGATGATCGCAGCTTTGATAGCACGCAGACTTCTTAATGCAGCTTCGTCTTTTGCAAGCATGGCCGTTTTCAGATCGGTCATTATTTTTTGTTCCAAACTCATGATAAAAAAGTTTATGGTTTATAGTTGGTTTCCGAGAAAGCACTTAATCGTTTATTGGTCTTACGGACTCTGGCTCCAGACTCCTGACTCTCGACTCTGCTAATCGGCTTTATTTTCTTTTAATTGTTTCTCTTTGAATCGTTCATAAAAATCTTTCGCAAATTTTTTCATTTCATCTACCTGTTCATTGTACTTTGTTGCACGACCATAAGTATCGGCCATTGTCATCATGGTCTGGTAAAAAAAATCTGCCATTTCATCTACCATCATATCTTTTGTCCAGAGATCGATTCGCAACGCTGCCTTCTCTGCACCATCCCAGAAAGAGATCATCATTGCTTTTGCTTTTTGTGCATTTTCGGCAGAAGTGTCAGTTGCACTCCAGGCGATCGAAGCTGGCACTTTGTTCTCATCGGTCATAACATCGATCGTGATCGTTGATTTGTTCATACTATAAATTAAAGGAGGCAAAGGTAAGACATCCCTCGCTTTGCTTCGGGATGACAGAACTCTCCGAAGAAAATTCAACCTAACCCGCTACAGCTTTCTCGATACACTGCCAGAGTAATTTAGCGGTTTTATCCCAACTGTATTGATCAGCGATCGCCCTTCCTTTCCTGATCAGTTCTTTTCGTAAAACTTCATCCTTATATAAACGCATCATCTGGTCGGCAATAGCAGTATGACTTGTTACATCTGCATACAGGGCTGCCTCTTTTGTAATTTCTTCCATGGAAGATCCGGCGCTGGTGATCACTGGCACATCAGCTTTCATTGCTTCCAATACCGGTACGCCAAACCCTTCCCATAAAGATGGATAGATCATTCCGTATGCCGCACCGGTTAGTTGCACCAGGTCTGCTTCATCTGCATAACCTGTCATCACTACATCGTTACGGTATTTATAAGATTTCAGGCTTTCTGTAAATGATTCATACTTCCACGCCAGCCTGCCGGTGAGAACCAGTTTCATATTGGTCTGTTGTCGTTTCTTAAAAACAGAGAAGGCTTTGAGCAGGGTCATTAAATTTTTCCGGGGATGAATAGCTCCTGTATAAAGAAAATATTCTTTGCCATCGGTATACTTATTTTTTGTCGACAGCTTTTCTTCTTCAGTTACAGGTCGAAAGAAATCCTTTGCCGCACTATACACCACATTGATCTTATCTTCTTTTACAGGATAATGTTTTAAAATATCCTGCTTTGAAAATTCAGATACAGTTGCCACCGATCGTGCCTTGGCAAGAAACTTTGGCGTATATCTTTTATAAAAAGCCAAATGCGATCTTTTGTTTGCAGCGGGATAATGAAGAAAAGCGAGATCGTGTACCACCAGGCATTGCGGCACTTTGGTGCGTAGTGAACAAAATCCATCACAGGTAACAAATACATCCGCTTTATATTTCCGAAGGATGGCCGGGATCTTTACATCGTACCAGAATTTCCATAATAGGGGATGTCTTGCCGCTGGTCCTGCCACCACTGTTTTTATATTTGATCCGGTTACAAATTTTTCCTCATAAGGTCGATCAAAAATAAAAATGAACTGGTGTTCGGGGTGGTTTTTAGTGATGCGACGAAAGGTCTCATGAATAAAATTGCCATACCCTTCAAGATAGCCGTTGAGGAATCTGGTATTTACCGCAATGATCATTTATGCCGGCAAAGGTATTGGTTGTATCATTTGTAATATTTACTTAGTAAAAAAACGTTCATTGGTTTTATCCTATAAAAATTAGGCTTGTTTTTTACCCGGCTGTTTTACGAACACATCACTTCATAAATAGACAGGAAGATTTTCTGTGGATATTCATTAAATACCGGTTTTAAAATCGGGCACTAATACAATTGACCACCAATCGCGATCATATTACTTTTATACCGTGGAGTTAGGAGTTAACCGAAACTGAACCTTATGAAATACTCTTACCCGGATTCGCTTATCGCTGTTGCTTCGGCCATTACACGGGCTTGTTCATTATATACAAATAGAAATAATAAGCCCGTTAAACAGAAATCAAAAAAAGATTACAAATTTTTGAAATTAAATGACAAACTAACCAACCCTGATAGCAGAGTTGGTATCAAATTTGATAATATTTCAGCCATAAAATATTTTGCTCTTATCCACAAAACACAGTTACACCCTGTGGTGAATAAAAGCAACTGAAAAGTATGATGATCAATTCTGGCAGTGTGCCACGTTACGCAGACGAATGATTTCAAGGGGTTAACGGAAGTAACGAGCCATCTGTACTATGTCAATCAACTTTTCTTTAAACGACCTCTTAGGTGGAAGAGGATGGTGGCTTGTAAAAGGGGCCTTGGTTCGGGGCCCCTTTCTTT
>JBDUCW010000242.1:0-3910 GCA_040003235.1 Ferruginibacter sp.
CCATCGGGACGAATCTCTTACTCTCCGCATGAAAAAAGAAAAATTCTTTGTTTACGTCCTTCAGAGTATGAAGGATTTTTCTTTTTATGTAGGTCAATGCGATGATTTGGATTTCAGGATGAGCAAACATAGTGAGGGAATGAGTAAATATACAGCTTCAAAAAGGCCGTGGCGTTTAGTTTACTTTGAAATGTACGAAAGCAGGAGCGAAGCGCTAAAAAGGGAAAAGCAAATAAAGAAAATGAAAAGCAAAATTTATATTCAAAAGCTTATTACAGAATGGAGAGTTGTCCGGGTGGTTGAATGAGTCCCGATTACATCGGGAGAAAGTGTGTATACTCGAAAGGGTATCATCCCGATCCATCGGGACGAATCTCTTACTCTCCGCATGAAAAAAGAAAAATTCTTTGTTTACATCCTTCAGCGTATGAAGGATTTTTTCTTTTATGCTGGATAGTGATTTAATCCAAATACAGATTTACTTTTTCTTTTCTAAAAAAAATCAAAAAAAATTTGCGTAGTTAAATAACTACACATATATTTGTAGTCAAATAGCTACATAATGAATTTAAGACGCGACGTATTTCAAGCCATAGCAGACCCAACAAGAAGAGCAATCCTTGTGTTGGTTGCTTCGCAATCCATGACAGCCGGAGCCATAGCATCAAACTTTGATACCGCAAGACCGACAGTTTCTAAACATTTACAAATACTCACCGAGTGTGAATTACTTGAGCAACAGCAAAACGGCAGGGAAATTTATTACCTCATCAATGCAAAAAATATGAAAGAAGTAGCTGACTTTATTGAGCCATTCCGCAAGATGTGGGATGACCGGTTTAATAAATTAGAAAGCATCATGAAAAAATATAAATCTAAAAAATAGCATAGTATGGAACGGAAAACTAAGATCAATGCCGAAGATGGCAAACAGGAATTAGTGATCACGAGGGAATTTGACCTGCCCTTGGAATTATTGTTTAAAGCCTATGTTGAGCCCGGCATTGTTGAGCAATGGATGGGAACGAAAGTGCTGAAGTTAGAAAATAAAAAGTATGGCAGTTACCAGTTTGAAACTACCGATCCCAGGGGAAACAAACACGGTTTCAATGGTGTGATCCATGAATTTGTTTTGAACCGGAAGATCACACGCACATTTGAAATGGAACATACGCCTTTTCCGGTGCAGCTGGAGTTCTTAGAATTTGAACAACTCGATGACGACAGCAGTAAACTCACTATGCATATAGTGTACAGGTCAGTTGCATACAGGGACCAAATGTTGCAATTGCCCTTTGCACAGGGCATAAATATGGCGCATAACCGCTTAGAAGACATCGTAAAAAAATTAAAATAACGCATTATGACAAAGAGAAATAAAATCATCTATTGGATCGCTACTGCCTGGCTTGCATTAGGAATGGTATCAACCGGGATAGTACAGTTATTAAAAATGAAACAGGAAACAGACATGTTTACGCGTTTGGGTTATCCTGTCTATTTACTAACCATACTGGCGGTCTGGAAATTTTTGGGAGTAATTGCAGTACTCATTCCTAAATTTCCTTTGCTAAAAGAATGGGCTTATGCGGGTTTTTTCTTTGTTATGTCGGGCGCTGTCTTTTCGCACTTAGCAACAGGAGATAATGGTAAAGAATTTTTTGGCCCAATATTATTACTGGTACTTACAATTGTCTCCTGGTATTATCGACCCGCGGATAGAAAGATTATTTCGGTTAATTTTAATAAATGAATAACCAACTTAACTCCCCTGTTCAACAGGGATAATACAAAATGATATGAGCAAGATCAATAGCAATAAAAAAAAGTTGTCAGCAGCACAACACACAACACTTCTCAATATATTAAAAACCCGTTTTGAAAAACATATGAATCGTCATAAAGGCCTTGACTGGCCTGCAATACAAACGAAGCTGGAAGCTAATCCCGTAAAATTGTTGTCGCTTGATGAAATGGAAATAACCGGTGGTGAACCGGATGTTGTTGCTCATGATAAAAAAACCGGCGAATACATTTTTTATGATTGTTCAGCAGAAAGTCCTAAAGACCGCAGAAGCGTTTGTTACGATCATGAAGCGCTGGAGTTGAGAAAAGAACATAAACCCGGGAATAGTGCTATTGAAATGGCTGCTGATATGGGCATTGAAATTTTAACGGAAGAACAATACCGCAACTTGCAGCAATTAGGAAATTTCGATATGAAGACATCAAGCTGGATCAAAACGCCTGCTGATATTAGAAAACTCGGAGGCGCCATTTTTTGTGACCGCCGTTACAATACTGTTTTCACTTATCACAATGGTGCTGAATCTTATTATGCAGCCAGGGGATTCCGTGGCTCGATAAGAGTTTAATAAAAAAAAATACTATGACAAAAAGCGAAATGAATCCCAGGGCTGATTTTTATTTTAGTAAAGATAAATGGCAGAAAGAACTGGCGCAATTGAGAATGATCGCTCTTGACTGCGGCCTCACAGAAGAGTTGAAGTGGGGCTGTCCATGTTATTCGTTTCAAAAAGCTAATATCGTTTTAATACATGTATTTAAAGAATACTGTGCGTTGTTGTTTTTCAAAGGAGTTTTATTAAATGATGCCAAGGGCATCCTGGTCCAGCAAACAAAGAATGTGCAGGCGGCGCGGCAGATACGGTTTACTAACGTTAAGGAAATTGTTACCAAAAAAGCCATCCTGAAAACTTATATCTATGAAGCCATTGAAGTGGAAAAAGCCGGGTTGAAAGTTGCGCTTAAAAAAACATCAGCTTATAAGGTGCCTTCAGAATTTCAAAATAAATTAGATAAGAACCCCGCATTGAAAACTGCTTTTAAAACATTAACGCCTGGCAGGCAAAGAGCATACCTGTTATATTTTTCTGCACCCAAACAAACTGCAACACGTGACTCAAGGATTGAAAAATATACCAGGCAAATCCTCAATGGCAAGGGATTAAATGATGAGTAAACTTATAAAAAAAAAGATACTTCCTCAATTGAAAGGATCTTTTTATAAATAACGATACTATTTAAAAATTTCCTGTTCGTCTCTTTCATTCACCGATATCTTTCTTATAAAATCATCATACCCATCATCTTCATGATTGCTGTATGCGCCGTAGGCGTCGATACTATAACCGATCAATCCATCATTGGCTTCAATTAAATATAAGATCGTATTTTCTGAAGGATCGGAATCACCCTCAAAGCGATAGGTTTTAATTATCTTAAGATCTTCAGGTTGATAGGCTTTTCCTGCAGGACTGCTTAAACTTCCATTAACTATTGTAAACTCGTTGTCCTGTTTTCTAAGACGCAATTTTTCAAGGACAGTGCTTAAAGTCGTCATCATTAATGTGCTTCTCATAATAGAATATTTTTCGGTTAAGAATGAATAGTGATTTACTATATGTTCCAATTACATGCCAAAAAGATTGGTTGTTTTCATAATGCTTGGCATGATTTTATAATCTCTATTAGTGTAAACTATTTATAAACAATAAATTTAGTAGTATGTCAGTTAATCTTTCAGAACTAATACAAAAAAACCTTGGCTATCCCCCTTTACACAAGGCTGATCCCAACAGCCAGGAGGTTAAGGACAGCAGCAAGCAGCCTGAAATAAATGTATTGAGCCAGGCGGCTATCCCGGCTGTATTGACCGGCTTATACCGGTATGTTCAAACAGATGAAGGGGCTGCTGATTTTTTACGGGGCGATAATTCTACAGATTGGGCGGACAGGATTTTTAATTGGGATAAAAATATGGCCATACGTAAAATTGCAGGTTATGCGGGTGAAACAACAAGCAAAGTAGAGGGCGTAGTAAATGATATCGCCAATGAAGCAGAAAAAGTTGTAAAGACAAACCTGGCCGCCAATGCAGGAATAAAAG
>JBDUCW010000243.1:0-3867 GCA_040003235.1 Ferruginibacter sp.
CCTCATATCTCCACATTTTCATATCTACACATCTTCACATCATTTAAGCTTCCTTCCCGTGACAGTTCTTATATTTTTTACCACTGCCGCAGGGACATTGGTCATTCCGTCCCGGAACTTTTTCTACGCGTATCGGTTCCTGTTTGATGGGTGATGAAGGATCGTAATAATCATTTTCATTGGCCGCATAATCCTGACCGGCTGCATCCACCGCCATTTTATTACTGCTCATTTTACTGAGGTCTGTTTTCTTTTCACGGCCTTCTTTAATTTGTCCGGCATTGGTTTGCTCAATGGGTATGCCTGCATGACAAAGAAAGCTCACGATATCTTTATTTACTTCATCATCCATTTGTTTAAATGCACTGAAGGCTTCCAGTTTATAGATCACCAACGGGTCTTTCTGTTCAAACCTTGCTGTCTGTACACTATGCCGCAGATCATCCATCGCACGTAAATGTTCTTTCCATGCATTATCGATCAAAGAAAGACTGATACTACGTTCCAGCGCATTGGCCAGTTCGCGGCCTTCACTTGAAATATATTTATCAAGATTTGCCAGCGCCTGTATTCCTTTCTTTCCATCTGTAAAAGGCACGGCTACATTTTCAATATGATTGCCCTGTTCTTTGCGGATATTTTTAATGATGGGCATGGTCTGCTGCATCATTGCAATTGTCTTGCGCTCGTATTGTGTAATGGCTTCGTTGTATAAACGTTCTGCCAATGAATTCACATCTGTTTTATCCAGCTCTTCAGCTTCAATAGTAGTCTCAAGCCCAAAATTCATGATCGCCGCAAGTTTCAATCCTTCGATATCATTGCCTTCTTTAGCACTGTTGACCATACCATCGGCCACAGAATAAAATGCATTGTCAATATCCAGTGCGAGCCTTTCGCCAAACAACGCATGATTGCGTTTTCCATAAACCACATTGCGTTGTTTGTTCATCACGTCATCATACTCGAGCAGATGTTTACGCGTACCGAAATTATTTTCTTCTACTTTTTTCTGTGCCCGTTCAATGCTCTTGCTGATCATGCTGTGCTGAATTACCTCACCTTCTTTATAACCCATTCTGTCCATCAGCGATGCAATACGTTCACTGCCGAACATACGCATCAGGTCATCTTCCAGCGAAACAAAAAACTGTGATGATCCCGGATCACCCTGTCTTCCTGCACGGCCACGCAACTGCCTGTCAACACGACGGCTCTCATGCCGCTCTGTACCAACAATTGCAAGTCCACCGGCATCTTTAACGCCAGGCCCAAGTTTAATATCTGTACCACGACCAGCCATGTTCGTTGCAATAGTAACTGCCCCTGCAAAACCTGCTTCGGCAACAACCTGTGCTTCTCTCGCGTGTTGTTTTGCATTCAATACATTATGCGGAATATTTTTTTGTTTCAGCATCCTGCTCAGCAATTCACTTACTTCAACAGATGTTGTACCAACCAGCGAAGGCCTTCCGGCGATACGCAGTCTTTCTATTTCATCAATAACCGCTTTGTATTTTTCGCGTTTGGTTTTGTAAACAAGATCCTGTTCATCTTTACGGATCGCTTTGAGGTTGGTAGGAATATTTACAACATCGAGTTTATAAATGCTCCACAACTCCGCCGCTTCTGTTTCAGCAGTACCGGTCATGCCCGCGAGCTTGTGATACATTCTGAAATAGTTCTGCAATGTAACCGTGGCGTAGGTTTGCGTAGATGCTTCGATCTTCACATTTTCTTTGGCTTCAATGGCCTGGTGCAGACCGTCACTGTAACGACGGCCTTCCATGATACGACCTGTTTGTTCATCAACGATCTTCACCGCATCATCGATCACAACATATTCTACGTCCTTATCAAATAAAGTATATGCTTTTAATAATTGCTGAACTGTATGAATACGATCTGACTTTACAGAATATTCATTGAGCAGATTTTCTTTGCGCTGTAATTTTTCATCAGCTGAAAGATCTGTCTTTTCAATTTCATTTAGTTTGATCGCGATATCCGGGAGGATAAAAAATTCAGGATCTTCACCACTGCGTGTGATCAGGTTCAAACCTTTATCTGTAAGTTCTACCTGGTTGTTCTTTTCATCAATGTAGAAAAATAATTCGGCATCCACTTTCGGCATTTCTTTCGATTGATCTGCCATGTAATAATTTTCTGTCTTCTGCAATTTCACGCGGATACCCGCTTCACTTAAAAATTTGATAAGCGCAGTATTTTTTGGAAGACCACGATGTGCCCTCATCAACGCCAGTCCGCCATCTTTGGGATCATCATTGCCTTCGGTTATTTTTTTCTTGGCTTCAATTAAAAAAGTGTTCGTTGCTTTTTTCTGAGCTTCTACTAATTTTTCAATACGCGGACGCAGGTCAAAAAACTGTTGTGTATTATCATTGTGGCCAACCGGACCGGAAATAATCAATGGCGTACGGGCATCATCGATCAATACACTATCCACTTCATCCACCATTGCGAAATGATGTTTGCGTTGCACCATTTCATCCGGACTGTGCACCATGTTATCGCGGAGATAATCAAAACCAAATTCATTGTTAGTGCCATAAGTAATGTCAGCATTATAAGCATTACGACGGGCATCACTATTGGGTTCATGTTTATCAATGCAATCAACGCGCAAACCTAAAAATTCGAAAATAGGACCGTTCCATTCGCTGTCACGACGGGCGAGATAATCATTCACAGTAACAATGTGCATACCTTCGCCTGCGAGTGCATTCAGATAAGCAGGTAAAGTACTCACCAGTGTTTTACCTTCACCCGTGGCCATTTCAGCGATCTTACCGGAATGCAGTACAGCACCACCGATCAGCTGTACATCATAATGCACCATGTTCCAGCTTACTTCACCGCCACCGGCGATCCATGTATTTTTAAAAATACTTTTATCGCCTACAATTTTGATATTATTTTTTTTAGCAGCCAGTTGTTTATCCAGTTCCGTTGCTGTGCTTTCCAGTTCTTCGTTTTCTTTAAAACGGCGGCTCGTTTCTTTTACAACAGCAAAAGCTTCCGGCAAAATTTCCTGCAGAATTTCTTCGATCTGATCGTCTTTCTTTTTCTTCAGTTCATCCACTTCTTTATAAATAACATCGCGGCCATTGATTTCAGTAATGGGCAGATTTTCAGCAGATTCTTTTTTTGCTGCTATTTCGGCATCAATATTTTCAAGATGAGATTTGATGCGTTGTTTGAATTCAACGGTTTTGTTGCGGAGATCATCATTACTGAGTGATTGATATGCAGTGAAGAACTCATTGATCCTGTCCACCTGCGGCGTAATTTTCTTTACGTCCTTTTCACTTTTGTTACCGCCAAAGAGTTTTGATACGAAGCCTAACATAAATACGTATTGTTGGGTATTGCTGAATAATTTTTTTTCAAGATTTTTATGCTGTCAAATATGGTGCTGAAACAATTCAGTAGCCAAATTGGCAGAAGGGCAAAGGTAATTGATAATTGATAATGCATAATGGATAATTACCAATACCTATATCTGATTCTGACAATACACACACTTAACACAAAATACAATGAGACGATTGAATTTCTTTTTATTAACGGTCATAATAATCAGCGCTGCTTCCTGCAGCAGCGACGAGATTGGTAACAGTAAAGATGTATCTCCGGATACCATTTACCAGCAGTATTCCATTACTTATAATGAGAGCGAATCATCGGCTGACATATTTGTGCAGTTTCGTTTTGGAGGATCAAAAGGCACTACCCTGGTGCTGAATGAACCCAGCAGCATTCAATTTGATGGAACAATGATAAAAGTTGACAGCGGCGGTTACAAAGGCGCTTGGACAGTAAGAGTGTGGTATCGTAATAACAGAT
>JBDUCW010000244.1:0-3845 GCA_040003235.1 Ferruginibacter sp.
GCCTGCTTTGTATTGTTGTTGAGCAGCTGAATTATATATAAACCTTTTGGTTGGTTACTGATATTAATAGTATTGATTCCTCGTAAACCCTGGCCACTGCTGATGATCCGCCCGTTTGCATCATTTATTACATATTGATAATTACCGGAAGCGGTTATAGATATTTCGTTATCAACCAGTGTTGATACCATAAACGTATTTGTTTTTTCTACTGCCTTTAAAACCACAGTATTGGAATACATCGACTGCCCTGTAACAGAAGTAACTTTTATCCTGTAATACAGGTCATTTTTTTCTGCAGGGATATAGGAAAAACCTGTTGCATTACTGCCGGTAATGGTAAGCTGTTTAAAAATATTACCATCAACGGATGATTCTACCAGGATATTTTTGATGAGCTCGTCAGAAATAATATTCCAGTTGAGCTGATGTTTTCCTTTATCTGATTTACCCGCGAGTGTTACATTGTGAATCGGCAAAGTGCCGGTAAATCCGCTGAGGGTATAAGATCCAAGGCTTCCGTAGTTGTCAGTATTTGCATTACCGGTGCCTTCTGCACGCAGATAATAAGTGCCCGCATTTAAAATAGTGTCTATTGACACACGCATAATATCCGGTGGATCATAAGTACTGATCAACTGTGCCGATGCATCAAACAGTTCTATTTTCAAATCAACATCTGCGCCGGCATCGTTCATATCAAGACTGAAAGGAACAAGGTCTATATGAAGATTGGTTGTTTGTGCGACCGTTAGACTGAACACGTCCTTATCTGTAGCGGTAGTTATAATTCCATTGATATTAATATTGCCTGGATTAACTGCAAAAGCAGAGCTGTCCATTATTTCAGCATAATCATCCGTTCTGTAAGAAAAACCATTCTGGGTAGTAATGAGTGAAAGATTATCCTGAATATCTGAACAGCCATTGGGTGTAGGGCCGTCGTTCCATCCACTCATGTTGCGATAATAACTGTTGCCCATGATCGGTGCCCAGCTTGTAATACCAATGCCATTACCTGAATGGTACAACTCAGTAAGTGAACAAAGATCATATCTTGATTGATGAGATAACGATAAGCTGTGGCCGCTTTCATGAGAGCAAGCCTCTGCAACCATCTTCGAACTTACCGGACCATTTAACGGAAGCCTGTCGCAAAAAACAAATCCCGGTGTATCATCACCGAAAGTAAAAGACCCAATGTATGCAATGCCACCAACACCCGGGCTCCATGCACTGGTTGGTGTAACGATGATCCGGATACGCTGTGTGAGAGGCGCCGCCAGGAATTTATTTGAATCTGTTGTGATATTGATATTAAAGGGACGATAATCTTCTGCAACGCGGTTAAATGTTTCTGCGATCACTGCATCACTCATGCCGGAAGGAGCACAGGTAAAAGTATTGCCGCCATTCCATAAAGAAGCGCTTACATATTGTCCGTCAAAATCCAGGTAAATAGTTGCTGATGCTGAATTTAAACTGTTGAGTACCGGAATGCAAGAAGCATTCATTGAAGAAATGAAAGGG
This sequence comes from Ferruginibacter sp., assembly GCA_040003235.1. Lineage (GTDB taxonomy): Bacteria > Bacteroidota > Bacteroidia > Chitinophagales > Chitinophagaceae > Ferruginibacter. The sequence goes on from JBDUCW010000244.1 coordinate 1,531, forward strand.
AATATTAAAATAATATACAGCGTAATTTTTTTCATCATGCATGTTTAGGAAAAATTCCTGTCAAGGTTGCGAGCAATCCTGTATCCTGTTGCCGGTCTCTATTTTTATAAGTTTATAATTTCCGGAAGCAGTTTGTTTCAGCTCGTATCCGTCGCGGTAAGATTGATTAAGAATACGTCCTACATAACTGATAGAATTATCCGGATTGGTTCTTTTGGAAATACTGAAAACTGCATTATCAAAAAGAGAAGACTTAATAATAACTGTCTGAAGATTGCTGTATTTTATAACACTGCTGGTAACAGTTCCTGTAAAAGAAAAGTTTCCTGACAATGGAATTGATACGGCCTGATTTTCTGTAGTGTTGAAAATTTTAGCGATCTCGCCGGTATTGCAATTGATCACCGCAGGATAAGCATTAAAAAAAGCCTGTTTCGCAGAAACTGTTTTTTGAGCAGAAGTTGTAAATGAAGTAAAGGAAAGCAACAACACAAAGATTGCAGGAGCGAAGGGCTTCATGGTATTGGTTTTAGAGATATCAGGTAAAGCCGGAAAAGTATCCGGTTAAAAGCTAAACGGAGCTTTTACAAATATATTTCACATGCGTAAAAAAACAGTTGCAGGGCTGTTGTGCAATAGGAGAAGTACGATAGCAATGCAGGTATTAATACTGGCCTGTACTTAACAGCACCAGTGTACAGGCTTCCATTGGCTGAATTCCTTTTTTCCTGGCAAGATCAGCCAATTCATCATTCTCTGCGCCCGGATTAAAAATGATCCGTTTGGGGTGCAGGGAAAAAATATAATCATAATACTGTTTTTGATTATTTTCATTCAGATAAAGTGTAACGGTATCAATATCTTCAAATTTTTTTTGTTCTGTTTCGATTGTATTGATCCCGATCTTGCCGTTTCTTTTTCCGAGTGCTGCAACCGGATGACCATATGCAGTAAGCTTTTGAACAGCCAGGTAACTGTATCGCGCCGGATTGGGCGATGCACCAAGTACCAATGTTTTTTTCTTCTCCATAAAAATGAGTTCATAAAAGATAACAATGATGCCGGGATTTTGTTGAAAACTTAAATGGAGCGAAGGAACTGGATTTCAAAGCCTAATTTAAAAACTTAGCTCTCACTTCGGGAGTAGGCACCATACAGGAATCTCTTTTACCAAACCAGATATAACGGTTGGCCGCAACCCATTTATAAATGCGGTCCCGGATGAAACGGGGCACTATAAAAAATACAGCCAGCAGCGGCCAGAGCCCGCCCAGCTGCATCGACACTTTCAAAGCGGCAGTTGAGAAGAGGTAGACTTTATCGTTTTCTATATAAATAAAAGAATCGATTGTTTCGGGCACTTTATATTTATGCCTGATATAACTACCGGTTGAAGATTGCAGTGCTGCAAAACGAAAGCGGTCTTTTTTATCCCTCCGGATTACAAGGTTCACCATACTGTTGCAATAATTGCAAACACCGTCAAACAATATTATTTTTCCTGCTTCCATACTTCGTCACAAATTTAATTACTGTTAAAGTAAATGATATTTTTTTCTTGCTGTACCACTGACGATCTCTTCAAATGCATCTTTCAGCAACGGGTATTGAAAATTAAATCCGGTCTCCATTATCTTGGTTGGAACAACCCACCTGCTTTTCAAAAGTAGTTCCGTCTCTGATCCGATCAGCCTGGTGCCAATCTCAAGCATCCATTTATATGCAGGTAATCCTATCCGGTGCCCGGTAACTTTACGCAGTGTTTTCATAAAATCATTATTGGTTACAGGGAAAGGGCTGCAGCAATTATAAGTGCCTTCAATATTTTCATGTGTGTATATCCAGTCTATCATCCGGCAGGTATCATTAATATGAATCCAGCTGTACATTTGTTTTCCACTACCTTGACGGCCACCCAATTTAAATTTCAATAAATTGAAATAAGGGATCATCACACCAGCATCACCGATTGTTACTGCCATTCGCAATTCAATCTTCCGGGTGAAGGGAGTCCGTTGATCATAAAATGTCTTTTCCCATAATTTGCATACCTGTACACTGAAATCATTTTCAATTTCTCCTGTGTATTCATCCTGCGGTCTGTCTAATGCATTACGGTAAATTGTTGCAGAACCCGCGTTGATCCATAGTTTCGGCGGATGCACCAGTTGTTGAAAAGCAAGTCCCAATACTTTCACTGCATTGATACGGCTGTTGAGGATCACTTTCTTATTTTTATCAGTATAACGGCAGTTGACTGTTTTACCTGTAAGATTGATCAGCATATCTGCGGCTTCAAGTTCTTTTACCCAATC
>JBDUCW010000130.1:0-12853 GCA_040003235.1 Ferruginibacter sp.
AGAACGCTGATCCCGATAGCTATCGGGATGGTCTTCATGATAAGCTGGATTTTAGAGAAATCGCTTATAAAAATCATAATTGAATCAAGCTGCTAAAACAGCGGCAAGCTTTTGATTGATTATGATTCGCCCAAATAAAATGAAGAAAATCATGAAAATCTGGGTAATCGTTTTAAATCTGCGTTCCAAATTATATGTTCCAATAGCACAACACGTTATATTTAGTATTCAAACCCAAATTCAAAATGCTTCAGATAAAAATAAGCTGCTTCAGATATCTATCGGTAAAAATGCTGTTGTCGGTAATATTATTGGTCATCGTTGATCATATCTCTGCACAAACTACACTTGCTTACAATAAAGATTTTGAACTCATTAAAAAAGGAAGCAGTGTTTGGCAGATCAATGAATTAGATGCTGCTAAAATCATTTATACTGATGCAATAAAAAGCAATGGAAAATATTCGCTGCTTATTGATGGCAGACAATCGGCGATAGTTGCGGACTATTTTGACGCAAGCTATTTTGAAGCGGATTTTCCTGAGAATTTTCTTACAAAACATAAACTTATAAGAATAGAAGCGAAAGTTAAAACGGATAGCTATAAAGATCGGGGCGGCATTTGGTTTGTGCAGATCCACGGAAATGACAAACCCCAGATGCAAATGATATTGGCCGATACAATAAAAGATCAGTCCGGCTGGCAACAGTTGAGACTCGAAACGAAGTTGGATCCGGGGGCAACTTTCAGTGGATTTGGCGGCACACTCAATGGGCCGGGTAAGGTTTGGTTTGATGAGTTTCGTGTTTTTGTGGATGGCAAAGAAATTAAAGACATTGCAGCGCTCATTCCTGAACCTTCCGGTGCTGAAATTGCTTCACTCAATAAAGCAGTAGTGCCGCTACAATTGAGCGACAGCGGTAAAGAAATGAAAGGGTTTGAAAAATTGAGTGGCCGGTTTGGCAATACCAGGATTACCGGTGCAGGAGAGCCTACGCATGGTACGAGGGAAGCCTCTTTATATAAAATTGCATTATTTAAATGGCTGGTACAAAATAAAGGTTATAATACTTTTATGCTGGAAGATGAATTGCCCGAAGCGGCAGTAATGAACGACTGTCTGATGAACGGCGGCGACAGCGCAACAGCATTACTTAAAAAATATTTTTTCCCCGTATGGCGTACCGAAGAAATGGCGGGCCTGCTTCAATGGATTGCCAATTATAATAAGCTTCATGTAAAAAAACTGCAGTTTTGCGGAATGGATATGCAATCAGCCCGGATAGCCTATCCGACTTTAAAAAGACTTTCAGTTGCTGATGAACAACTGCATGATCTCGTGATCAGATTCAGTAAAGCGTATGATTCAATCAGGATCACAAAAGACCCACTGCTAAAGAAGATTTATCAGGAACAGACACGTACTTTTCTTGTTGACTTAATGTTGTTTAAAAAGAATAATGAATTCATGCTGTATAAGTTGATGCCACCTGACAGTGTGCATCAGTTAATGTTTGCAATTGATATCATGCAGCAGAATTTTAATGCCAATAACGGCACATTCCGCGATAGCTGTATGGCAAAAAACATCATTGAATATTCACGGTTTAATCCTGAAGCAAAAATTTTTATCTGGGCGCACAACAGTCATGTTTCAAAACAAAAAAACTGGATGGGTGCTATACTTGCTGATCATTTTGGAAATGAGTACTATACCATAGCGGCGGCTACAGCGAAAGGTAAGTACACAGCAAGCCGTGATTTTGCAAAAACATTTTGGTCGGCCTGGCCATTAGAAGATACATACCCCGGCACTTATGAATACTATTTTGAAAAAGCGGCAGCTCCGGATTTTATATTGCCGCTGCATGCGGTTGCAGACAATCCCGGTTTAAAATGGCTTGCAGATGAAAAGGATTTTCGTAGTATTGGTTTTATGCAAATGAAAGAACAATTCAATAAATCCAGGCTTACCCATAATTTTGATGCGGTGATTTTTTTCAGGAACAGCAGTAATACGAGGTCGTATATGATTAAAAATTGATTCTCCGCACTGCTTTCCAACACACGACTCAAATAATTAAAACCCCCACTGGCCCTAAACTGGCGCAAGTCTTCCCAGCACGCTTTCCAATGTTAGCTTAATTTTTCCGGGACGACTTGTGCCTTGCAGATCTACCGGATTGCATCCGGACTTATTTCTACTAACATTAATCTTTATCCAAAAAAAATAAAATAGTATTATTTCAGATGATCAATTTGAATCAATCCTTTTTCATTGGTAAAATAATCAATGGCGCTACTGAATTTATAATGCCAGGGTTCCCATACCAGCCCGCTTCTTACAGGATTATAGTGAAGATAGTCAAGTCTCAATACCGGGTCTGCCGGGTCAGTTAAAAATACCCGGTAGCTGGTATTGATGTCCACTACCTTTTTTTGTAATTATGTATTTTTATTTGAATGATCACCGCAAATTATATACGATGAAAAAGATCTTATTTACAACGTTCCTTTTATCCGCAATTTGCAGCGCTTGTTTTTGTCAAAAACCGGTAGCACATAAACCCTCAGCGCCCCTGGCTCAAAAGCCCAAACCGGATGTGCAGTTAAGCAATCTGGCAGCGGATATAAAAAAACTGGGCGAAAAGATTGCCGACCCGCAGGTAAGGGGAAGCAGTATGGTACAGCATTTCTTGTATAGTGATGCAGATAATAACCGCTATTATACGCCCGATATCTCCGTTTCAGGCAGCATAGATTGTTATATCAAAAAAAAGGAAGCTTCCCGTAAATACTGGCAACAGACGGGTTGGGAATATCATTGTCTGCTTGCAAAGCTGCGCCCGGGATCAGACTCGGCCAGGTTGGCTAAAACATACGCGTTTGTTGTGAGCTTATTAAAAACCTTGCCCCTCCACAAAGCTGAATATGCCAATGTAAATGAGGTCAGGGATGCACCTGTGATGTATTCTTCAGGCAGTGGCAGCGCAGATTCCCTGGCTTTTGTGATTACCTATTACAAATTACCTGAAGGCGATCCGGCGGCCATAGCAGATTCAATCGGAAAAGTATATTTACCGGGTATTAAAAATGAGCATACCTCCGCTTCTGCGCGTAAGCAATATTTTGATGCTATGAAATTCGAAGGGGTTGATGATATCCCCGAAACTTATTCCGCTTACGCGAAACTTATCAACGAAGTTGACCATACCAATCCTGAGGCTGCATTTCGGGTGATGATGGAAATGCCAACCTCCGAACCTGCTCTAAAAAATATAAAGGACCTGCTTGAGCCTGCAGCCAATAACCATATCGTTGCAGCAGCCACCGCTTACACTCAAAATTATAAAAGGCAACAGGATTCCTCTTACTATGCAACATATTATCCGGATAGGGCAAACCCTTACGCGGTGACTAATTCCTATAGTTCAAATTCCAATTCCGGAACTACAACAAAGGGTTGTGAGGAAAATACGCGAAACCAGCATTTTAGAACAGGCGTCGGTATAAACGCACTTAACAGTTTCGGCAATGATGAATATTTCGTATCGGGATTTGATTGTTACAAAAATCAATATACCGTTGTCAGGTTAAGTTATGTAGCTCCAAAGAAAACTTTTTTCAAGTCAGACGTGAATGTGGCGCACAACAGTGTTTCGCAACTCACCTACCCGGCAGAAAATATGGCAAAATATTTCCGTGAAAATGATAACGGTTATACCCTCTGCCCCGTTTGCGGCGGTACAGGTTGCGGTCAGGTTACACAGGTGCGCACAGCCGGTGGGTGGGAAGCACTTAATTTTAATACGTCAGTGTATTCCGATCCGCATACAGTTGCACAATGGAACGAACGGGTTACCTGCAACAGGTGTTATGGAACGGGTAAGATTCATTAATAACGTTGAACGACTTGCAGATCTACCGGATTGCATCCCTCTAAACTGGCGCAAGTCTTCCCAGCACGCTTTCCAGGTTAGCTTAATTTTTCGGGATGACTTGTGCCTTGCAGATCTACCGGATTGCATCCGGACTTATTTCTACTAACATCACTCGGCTAACGATATGACTTCCGGCTTAACAGCTGGGTCTAAGCTTCCTTAAAGCCTTCGTAAACGATGATATACCGAATGTGCTTTTACCAGATTCGGTATAGAAGGCTTTAGCAAAGCTTTGACTATCATTTAAGGACCCATTAAACTGCCGCAGGTTTTCCCTGCACAATATCCACGTTTACCCGAAAGACTTGCCAGAGAGGTTAACAGGCACTCAATCATAATTATTTAGTTAACATCAACTTTTCCAGGTTATCCAGTCTCGATTTTAACGCATTGATTTCTTTTTGCTGACTTTCAATTATAACCTGTTGGTTTCCGTTAGTGTTCGGAATTTCATTTTGTTTGTTGTTCTTAATTAATTCATTTTCCTTTTCTAATTTTTCAACTTTTGCATTTAATTCCTGCACTGCTTTAACGAGTGGCACTACAAAATCAGCATAGCGTAAACCATAAGTTGCATTTGGGTTTGATGGAACATCAATACCACTGAAAGAAAAACCAGTTTGCAATGCAACCTGCTCAACTTCCTGGGCTATAAAACCACTTTCTCTATGGATTGCAGCCCTCGCGTAGCTTTCTGTTTTCCATTGCAATGTGTTCAATGTATCATGAAATTTTTTATTGCTGTTAAAATAATTATCCAATGCAGCTTCATCAATTACATAAGTTACCGGCCTTAATAATTTAATAAATTCAAGACCCGTTACATCTTCCCGTACCTGACGCTTAAACCTTCCATCTGAAAAAGTTGTCCATCCTACCTGGCCACCAATAGAGGTAACTCCTGTGTTTCCAACCCGGACCCGGTTAAAATCATCTGATATTGCAGCATATCCAATTGCTGTTGCGTTTGTAAGATTTCCTGCAGTTATATCTGCACTCACTCCGAGTGCTGTGTTTCTTGATCCTGATGTGGCATTGACGAGTGCAGCCAATCCCACAGCAGTATTGGAAACTGCATTACTATAAAATAATGCGCTGGCTCCTACTGCAGTATTCTGGCTTCCGGTAGTGGTTGAAAATGCAGCTTGCTCTCCTATCGCTGTATTTTGAAAGCCCGACGTATTACTATAGGATGAATTGTTTCCAAAGGATGAATTTTTAGACCCGGAATTTTGATAAAGCGATTGCACGCCAACAGCTGTATTGTAATCTCCTGTATTGGAAGATTGCGAAAGCGCTGAATAACCCATCGCAGTATTGGCAATTCCGGTAGTATTAAAATGCAATGCTATTGCGCCAACGCCGGTGTTGTAATCTCCGCTGGTATTGCCATATACAGAAGCAACGCCAACTGCTGTATTATAGGTCCCGTCTACGTTTGCAGAAAGTGTATTCACCCCAACGGCGGTGTTGTTGGATCCTGTTGTATTGGTTGAAAGTGAGCCATAACCATTTGCAGTATTGAAATTACCAACCGTATTTTTAAAAAGAGCGTAACCTCCAAAGGCGCTGTTGTCACTTGCTGATGTATTGGTAGTGAGTGCATTTGCGCCCATGGCTGTATTAAAACTTCCTGTTGTATTTGCTGCCAACACAGAATCACCGGTAGCAACGTTATGGCTGCCCGTTGTATTATATGTCATCGATGCGTAACCTGTAGCAGTATTATAATTTGCCGTGTTGGAGTACAATGCACCATTACCTAATCCCGTATTAAATTTTCCGTTTTTGTTTGAAAAAAGTGAACCATAACCAACAGCGGTATTAAAAGTGCCGGTCGTGTCATTAAAGAGCGCATAACCTCCAACGGCTGTATTGTAATCAGCAGTTCTGTGATTATATAAAGCAAAATTACCAACTGCAGTATTAAAGTTCCCTGTTTGATTTAAAGAAAGTGCCTGTACTCCATTTGCTGTATTATTACTCCCTGTGGTATTTAAGTAAAGTGCCTGGTAGCCTGAGGCAGTGTTTTGAAATCCCGTTGTATCATAATAAAGTGCATAGGCACCGATGGCAGTATTATTATATCCGATGGTATTTGAGTAAAGCGCTGTAAAGCCATTAGCGGTATTATAACTTCCGCTAGTAGTAGAATAAAGTGTATTTGCGCCGGTAGCTGTATTGAAATACGCAGTTTTAGCAGAAAATAGTGCCCTGCTGCCGGTCGCTGTATTATAACCACCAGTTGTATTAAAAAAAAGTGAGTTAACACCGATGGCAGTATTATAAAAACCGTGAGTATTAGAATCAAGGGCCTGTGTACCAAACGCTGTGTTCTCAACCCCATCAGTATTTGCGTACAACGCACGCAAGCCATAAGCAGCATTATAATTCCCGGTAGTATTAAATTGCAAAGCTTCCGATCCAACTGCCGTATTCCAGGAGCCACTTGTATTTTTTGATAAGCTGTAAGTGCCCAGGGCCGTATTTTTAAAACCGGTGCTGTTAGCAATGCCGGCACTGTCACCAATAAAATAATTTTTCGTTGAGGCATTTAATTCTCCAGCCCAAAAATTATTCAGCCTCAAACGCAAAGGTTGATTGTCAGAAGTTCCCAGAAAATTTATAGCTGGATTCGTGCCTGCATTACCGGTGACAGACCATCCCGTTCCACTTACCGGCGCTGAAAGATTCGTCCATACAGAAGCATTGTAAAACCAAAAAGTATTGGTATTAATATCATACACAAGCAAGCCCTGTGCAGGTGTGACAATGTTGGTTCGTTGCAGGGAAGTCATGCGGGGAACCAGCATACCGGAGGTTGTACTCGTTACATCAAGCTTTGCACTTGCAAGCGGTGTAATGGTGCCAATGCCTACGTTTTGTGCATGCAGCAGGAATAGAGAACAAATAAAACAAGTCAATAGCAATATAATCTTTTTCATATCAAAGTATTTATTCAGGTTGTAGCGGAATGAATTTATCTACAGGTTTTATAAATATATTTTAAGCAGCATATTTATGTATCATCAAGTTTCAAGTTTGTCAAGTCTTGATTTTAATCATCCATGTCAGCACTAATCTATGCCGCCAGCATTTTTAAGACGGATCAAGGGCGGGAATGGCAACAGTAGTGTATACGTTTTCATAAATGCAATTTGTGGTTATGAATATAACGATTGTTTTTTAGTTTTTCTTGATTTTTAAGCAGGAAGTTTGTTCACTTGCTACGGCTTTTCCAGCTTAGGCAGAAAAGGAATCCGTTGAGTACAAACGCGAACAATCATCCCACACTGGCTCAAGTGTTCCCAGCAACATTTCCAAATAATCAAACTCCATCCGGGCTCACTTGTGCCTATAAGATCTTCCAGTCTTTGACTGGTACGCTGTAGTAAAACCCAAAAAACTGCTAACCTTTTTGCGAGACCAGCCTGTTTTGGCACAGCAACCCGGCCATTCTTAAATTTAGTGGAATGTAAAAATTTTCGCGTTACACGAAATTATTTTGTACTTTTGAGTTAAAAAATAAATTAGCGAAATAATACGTCAGGAATGGTAATTATTACAAAAGGAATTATTTATGCGTTTAGGGCAAAACATAAAAATGCAACCGTCCCTCTTAACGATTGGTATGAAAAGGCTAAGGCTGCAAAATGGAATAATTTTTCAGAAGTCCGGTTAACATTTAATTCGGCTGATTCAATAGGAAATGATCGGTATGTTTTTAATATCGGCGGGAATAATTTCAGGATTGTAGCTATGATACATTTTAATATCAGGACCTTGTATATAAGAGCAATTTTAACCCATCCCGAATATAATGCGCTGAATAAAGCCGATAAATTAACAGGCTTATAGGTTATTCTTTGTAAGAATTAAAAAATGTAAAAATGAAGATCGTAACAAATAGTCAATATCACACAGCTCTGGCAGCAATTGAGACTTTTATTGAAAAAGGTTTTAGTAAACTCACTAAATCTGAGACAACACAATTAGAAAATCTTTCCAAAAACGTTGAAGAATATGAAAGTCAGAAATATCCTATGCCTGTTTATACTACTATAAAAGACATACTGGAATACTATATGTTTGAAAATAGTATCAATAAGGGAGAACTTTCTAAACACCTTCAAATTCCTAATTCAACATTAAGTGAAATATTGAATGGAAAGAAAAAAATTAATTTATCTATAGCAAAAAAACTTCATCAAAAATTGCACATAGATGGAAATTTCATTTTAGAAGTAGCTTAATTTTCAATGCCACACTGCCCAGGTGCACGCAAAAAAGTTTTTCGTTAATTCTTTAAACATGTATCATGAAATCTTTTGTTCAGAATCCACAAAAGGTGAATAATAAAAGATTTTATTGGTGTGTATTCTTAACTAAATACCAATAATTCTGACGTAGCTAAACTTCCTTGCAAATATTCAAGCAGTTGGGTACATGCTATTTGGGCAAATTCTTCAAATACTTCTTCTACTGTCCAGCCACGGGAAGACGTTTATGAGTAAATAAATTGACGAATAAAACTACCCACCTCACCGCCCAGCTCACAAAATGCATCTGTAGTCTCTAAGAAGAAAAAGGAATAGGTTGAGTCCTGGTGCGGGCAATCATCACGGATAAAGGACATATTTTTTTCGCATCAGCTTATATTCGCTTAAGCCGGGTTCCCAACTTTCACGGATCTCTTTTTCAGATTTACCATCAATGATCTGTTGCCTGAACAAAGCGGATCCGGTGAGTCTTTCAATAACGCCCATTTCTTTGCTCAACTTTGAGTCGAAGAATTTTTCTTTGTTGGGAGAAGCTTTATACAGTTCCATCATCCATTGCAGGTTGATCTGTTTCTTTTTTCTCAATAGCTCAACATCGTAGTTGCGCAGGTCAAGCCCATAACAAACCTCGTTCATAAAAAGTGGCGTTTCTGCCATGCCCTTAATACCTGTCGGCGTGAAGGAGAATTCATATTTCCCTTTTAATTCAGGGCTGCCTATTACTGTAAATGGAAAATAAGTTCCGCGGCCATGATTAAGGTAGGTGCCTTCAAATAAACAGGTGGAAGGATACAACAGAACCGCCTGTTGCGTATTTATATTAGGGGAAGGACTTACCGGCAAAACATACCGCATATCGTGGTTGTAGTTTGCTACTTTAATGATCTTAAGCTTACATTTTACTTTGTTGGTCAGCCAACCTTCACCGTTAGCCATCTGTGCAAATTCAGCAACGGTTAATCCATGAGATACCGGCAATGGAAACATACCAATACCCGACTTGAATTTCATATCAAGGATCGGCCCGTCTATTAAATACCCGTTAGGATTCGGGCGGTCAAGGATCAGCAGTTCCTTACCGTTTTCATAGCAGGCTTCCATCAAACGGGCAAGCGCATTGATGTTGGTATAAAAACGGCAGCCAACATCCTGCAGGTCATAGATCATGATGTCAACATCAGCGAGATCTGCTTTGGTTGGTTTATTTTTTTTCCCATATAACGACACAATAGGAATGCCTGTAGTTGCATCAGTGTCGTCAGCTATCACTGCCCCGGCACTCGCCTTGCCGCGAAAACCATGTTCAGGACCAAACACTTTTACGATATTAATTCCCAGTTTAATGAGGCTGTCTACCAAATGCGTTTTCCCGATAACGGAGGTTTGATTGGCAAGAACAGCAACCCTTTTGCCTTTAAGGTAAGGCACATATTTTTCTGTCTGTTCAGCCCCGGTTTTTACTGCGCTCTTTTCGGCGACAGCAGTAGTAGTCACTGAAGTTCTATTGGGAATACAAAAGCTTAATACAACAATAAGAGAAAGGAAAGATTTCATAACCGTATTTTTTTTATTGGCACTGAACAGATAATCTTCGGGGCTTGTCCAACCACTTCAAAATGCCATTCTGTTGAATTTTGTTTGCGATAACTGTTTAATGTATTAAGAGCACTATCCCTTAATAATTTTGAATATGAAGCTACGAAGATTGTTTTAGGATCGGTCAACCTTTGATTGAAGTTCAAAAAACCGTTTTACATAGGACGTTTTTGTTATGCGATGTTTTATGAAGTTTTAACTCATTTAGTTAAGATTGTACTATTTTCACCTTTACATACTGGTTTTGATCTTAAGATATTTTTTACGCATTTGAATAACTTATTTAATTCTCTACATGATTCCCAACGGCCCAATAGTATTAATAGAAGATGACAATGATGATGCTTTTACAATACAGGAAGCATTAAAAGATTTAAATATCGGGAATGAATTTATCTATTTTCCCAATACCATCTTAGCGCTGAAATATTTAAAAGAAACGGAGCAGCAACCCTTTTTGATTATTTGCGACGTAAATATGCCATTTCAAAATGGCTTGGATTTTAAAAGAGATATTGATAATCATCCGGGATTAAAGAAAAAATGTATTCCTTTCATTTTCTATTCAACTTCAGCTAATGCTGATGATGTGTCAAAAGCTTTTTTGCAAATGAACATTCAGGGGTTTTTTAAAAAGGCATCAGACTATGATCAGATATTAAATGATATAACTGCAATTATAGAATACTGGAAAAAAAGCAAGCACCCAAACTGCTTTTAATTTCTTTAAAATACTGGCTTCAGCATTTAGAAAATACTATTTCATTCTACACTGGCTCAAGTGTTCCCAGCACCTTCTCCAAATAATCAAACTTTATCCGGGCTCACTTGTGCCTATCAGATATTCCAGTCTTAGACTGGTTATAGTCTACCTCCCGGGTGCAAATATTCTTATTGCTGAAATGCCTGCCCAAAGCAACCTTTTTACCGTGTTTGCTTCGTCTCTGCTTCGTACCTTCTCCGGCTTTCCCTACACTGGCTCAAGTGTTCCCAGCACCTTCTCCAGATAATCAAACTTTATCCGGGCTCACTTGTGCCTATCAGATATTCCAGTCTTAGACTGGTTATAGTCTACCTCCCGGGTGCAAATATTCTTATTGCTGAAATGCCTGCCCAAAGCAACCTTTTTACCGTGTTTGCTTCGTCTCTGCTTCGTACCTTCTCCGGCTTTCGTTCGCAATCCATCGCAAATTTGCGATGGATTGCGAAGAATTGCGAAGCATTCCCGAACAGGAGACGAAGCAGAGACGAACAGGACCAGGGCAGATCTCTCTGAAAAAAACCTCATTGCAGCTTCGCATAAAAGATGCGCCCGGCCTGGTATTGCATCATGAATATCAATATGCCGGCAGTCAACAGCGCCTACCGCGGAAAGACTGAAATGAACCAATGAGAACGGTTAATTTCCTGCTGAAAAAACTACATAGATATATTTTCTTAATAAATGACTACATTAGTACCAATCTTAAGTTACAACCCTATAAACAGACATACCAAAATTAAATGTTGAGCAAGGCAATAAAGTTTCTGTTCATTACCGCTACATTTTTATGTGGTATCGGTACAGCTTTCAGTCAACAAAGCTTTGTAATTAATGATTCTGATCATGTGCACTATTATGAAAAAAACGTACTGCATTTTATCGATACTACAGACAGGCTCAGCTTTAATGAAATAACAGGTCTCCCCAATTCACGATTTGTAATTGAAGCAAATTCATTAATGAGTTTTGGACAGGTAAAAAACTCCTGGTGGTTTAAGATATCCATAGAAAACAGAACCAGTCAGGATGTTTATCTCATGCTGAAAAACCTCCAGATCCGCATCCTGGATTGTTATGTAGTGCATCATTCGGGAAAGATCGATTCTTCAAAAGTTGGTTTGTACAGAAAACTCAGTGGGCATTTTTTTCAAACAAATTTTACAACTTTCAACCTGGGCAGTGATCCTGAAATAGTATACCTGCGGATACAAACCCCAACCTTGAATTTGCCAATTGTGGTGGGCACCATTCAGCCCATTGTAAAAGAGATGCATAATATCGATCTGCTGGATGCTCTTTTAGCAGGTATTATGTTTGCCCTGGGAATATACAACCTTGTACTTTTTTTTTATTTAAAAGACCGCCTGCATCTTTATTATTTCGGTTACGTTATTTGTTCTGCTTACCTGGCGTTACGGTCAAGAGGTTATGTGCAGGAATATATTACTCCGGGAACAGTTACCCACTATATTGATAATAATTTTATTTCAACTGTAATAATGGGTTTTGTGTGGTTATTCACTATAAAGTTCCTCAATACAAAAGCCCTTTCCCCGGCATTCCACAAATGGATAACTTTTCTTTTGCTGTTAGCAATAGTAATGCTTCCTACAGAGTTTTTTACTTACCAACCCTGGTTCAATAACTTTTACGCACTTTTATTTGGCATTTATATTTTGTCGCTCATCGTCGGGTCAATCCATATTTATCTAATAGGTTATAAACCCGCCCTTTATTATTTATGGGCCTTTGGTGCCTACTATATCGGCAGCGTTACAGTGCTGCTTGGTTTTGCAGGTGTATTCTCTTTTCAAAACTTTTGGGTGTATAACTGCTATCATATTGGCGCAGCCTTAGAGGCGCTTATTCTTTCTTTTGCGATTGCCCATCGCATGAATACTTATAAAATTGAAGCGCAGGTGGCCAAAAACCTGCTGCTGGAAAGAACGTCTGAAAATGAAAAATTATTAATAGAACATACCCAGCTGTTACAGGAAAAACTGAGCAACCCGCAAAAAAAAGATACCACACAACCTGACCTCCAGGCTTTATTTAAACTGATCAGGGAAAGTAAGAACAGGGTTAAAAAATTATCTATCCCAACCCTTGAAGGCGTGATCCTTTTGCCGATAGAGGATATTTTAAGAGTGGAGGCCATGGGCAGCTACGGTACTATTTACCTGTCCAACAATAAAAAAATAGTTGCTTCAAAGCCAATTGCTTTTTTTGAAAAGCAATTGGAAAATGAAGATTTTTTTCGTGTGCATAAATC
>JBDUCW010000131.1:0-12831 GCA_040003235.1 Ferruginibacter sp.
CAACAACTACCATGTGGTCTCTCCTTAATTTCTTGTCCAGCAATATGGTATTATGGGTCGTAAATATCATTTGTGAGTTAATTGGGTTAATCGCAGGATTATGAAAAGATTTTATAAGCATTTCCAAAAGCGAAGAATGAAATCTTGCATCGAGTTCATCAATCCAGATCAAACTTGAATTTTTAATCGCGTAAGAAATTAATGAGATTAATATAAAATATTTAATAGAACCAGCAGATTCATTTTTTTGTAGTTCAAAATCTATGCTATTTATAATAACACCTTCATTATTGTATACTTCATGATTTGTATACAACTCAAAATCCCTTATTTCTTTATCAAACCACATGTTTAGAAGTCCCTTTTCAAGTCTTAAATGCGGTTTAGAAAAATCTTCCACTTTATCAAAAATTGTCTTGAACCCCAAATCTGCATTTTTAATAAATTTTAAAATCAATTTTTTATATAAAGGGTCAGAATATATTGAACGTGCGTTAGTCAATTCTTTTAAATAGTCATCAGGAATAATCAAATTCGAATTCAGCCAATTAAATATTGATTGTATCCTTGGTATCTTTTCTTGTGATAGTAATACAGATAGTAAAAGAATATGCGGCCTTGCAAAAGAAATTATTTGCGTTATATGATTATCAGCCTCTTTATTCCAAGACTTACTTATTATTATTTCTTGCCCTTTTCTTTTAAACAAATAATTTTCTCTGACTTTTAATTGTGCATAATGCAACTCTTCTTCAATTATCTCTTTTGCGGTTAGCGTACAAGTATATCTGTATTTAGTATCCTTAACAAAAAAAGAAATTTCAAAATAACTCGGTTTTTCAGCCATTGTGTTATTTAGTAAAAAAGGTTGAACATCAATTTTATCTTGAATTTGTCCAGTTGAAAACGAAGTAAGTATGAATTTTTGAAAAAACTGAAAGCCTTTAATAAAATTAGACTTGCCATGCGAATTCTTGCCATAAATGGCAATTGATTTTAAAAGCCGTTCTTGATGATCGTACAAATATGGAATATGCAAATTCTCTTCCAACCCTTTTTCTTTTATACTATCCGGGACGAGACTTAAGACCTGAACTTCTTTAAAAGACAAAAAGTTACCTATTTTAAAATATTGAAGCATAGGAAAATCGATTTCAAGGATTGAAATTATGCAAAAAATGTGAATGTTAATAACCTGTGAAGAAAAATAAAGACTTCAAATCAAATATTTTACTTTTTCTTTGCAAGTGGGAATAATAATCAATTTGTGCCAAATTTGTAGACCTGAAGTAGTGTAATGGCATTTTTGACTTTCATTTTTTCCATTAATTGACAATTTTACTCATTAAATCAAAGTTATGGCTAACTGTCACAGTTTATTTAAAAGTTTTAACGGAGAAGGTTATTTAAAAATTCCTGGAAGCAAGATTGATAAATTGGAGGCTTCGAGCGAAAACGTAAGAAAAACGATTAAAGAACATTTTGAAAAAGAATATCCAAGATATCCTCCTAAATTTTATATGCAAGGTTCGTATAAAATGGGTACTACTATACGAACGAAGGATGATACTTGTGATTTGGATGATGGGGTGTATTTCAAAAGTAATCCAGATAACGTGACAAGCACTACATTGCAAAAATGGATTAAAGAAGCTGTAGATAATATTACTGATTCAACTCCTTCTCATCGCAAAAAATGCATTACCATCGATTTTAAGGCTGGGTATAATATTGATTTACCTGCTTTCCTTTTTGATAAGGATAAAGAATCACATCCTCAATTGGCTGTTAAAGATGATGGCTTCTATTTAGATGATCCCAAAGAATTTTACGATTACTTCAATAATAATTCATCAGATCAATTGGTTCGAATTATACGATTTTTAAAAGCATGGTGCGACTTTAAAAGAGAGAAAATGGCTAGTGGCTTAGCTGTGACAATACTTGCATTGTATAATTTTCAGAAACACGATAGAGATGATGTATCATTAAAGTATACCTTAATTGAGATTGAAAATGATTTAAAGTTAAATTTTAAATGTGTTATGCCTACTACGCCTAAGGACGATATATTTAAGGACTATGACACTGCTAGACAAGAAAATTTCTTAAATAATTTATCAGCTTTTATTACAGATGCAAAATCAGCAGTTGAGACCGAAAAAAATCAATTAAAAGCAAGCAAACTTTGGAAAAAACACTTAGGAGATAGATTCCCTGAAGGAGAAGACAAGGATGAAGATGAAGTTCGCTCCGCCTGTTTAAGTGGCATTATTGGAAATCAAAAGCCCTTTTGTGGATTTGAATAACTACAAAATATATTGCAACCAATTACAAGATGCATTAATTGAATTTCCTAATCTATCCATCATCGAAAGAGAAGGTGTTAAAATTCTAAAAGGGATTGTTGATGTTCCAAATGATCAACTGGAGATAGCTGGTAGTTACTTAGTAGAAATCCATTTTACTGCGGGTTTTCCTTTTAGATTTCCTCACCTTTTTGAAATAGGAGGAGCGATTGAGAATCATATTGATTGGCATAAATTTTCCAATAACCGCTGTTGTATTACCGTACTTCCAGATGAAATTCTAAAATGTAAAACTGGCATTACAGTGATAGAATTTATTAAGAAATATTGTTTCTCTTTTCTAGCAAATCACATTTATAGAAAGCTAAACGGAAATTATTTGAATGGAGAGTATAGTCATGGGACTAAAGGGATACTGGAATTCTATCATGATTTTTTTAAATCTCATGATACAAGTATTTGGGTTCAATATTTTACCCATGTTTTTAAAACTACAATCTTTTTAACTAAAAGGAATGAAAAGTGTTTTTGTGGTGGTTTAAAGAAATTTAAACAATGCCATAAGCTCATATTCGATAACATGTGGGATATAGGGGAAATACAAATCGTTAACGATTTTAAATCACTTTCTTTATGAAAAAGATGTTTATTGGTTCATCAAGAGAAGGACTAGAAATAGCAAAAAGACTCCGAATCATTTTAGAAAAGAAATTTCCTTCATTTTTAGATTGTAACCTATGGACAGATGGGAAAGTTTTTTCTTTAAATAAAGGGACCTTAGATTCTCTTATAATAGCCTCCCGCAAATTTGATTACGGTGTTTTAATTGCCACAGCAGATGATATCCGCAAATCGAGAGGCATTAAGGCACATATCCCACGAGACAATGTGATGTTTGAAATGGGTATGTTCATTGGAAGTTTAGGACTTTCCAGAGCTTTTTTGCTTGTTGAGAAATCTGCAGTTTTACCAACGGACTATAACGGTGTTACAGTCGCATTTTTCGAAAGAAATGTAAAAAAAAGTTTGGATTCTGCAATAAAGAGAATTGCTACTATGATTGAAAATACGCAGTTAAGTTATAATCTAAAGCCTGTACCAGCTGCTGCATTAGCATTGAGCTATTTTGACAATTTTGTCTCTCCGCTGGCAAAAAAGAGACTCAAGGATAAAATGAAGTTTAATTTGAAAATTTTACTGCCTAATAATCTCAGCGACATCAGAACTGCCAGTTTAGCCTACGGGAGAAAGAATAAAAGTGAAGAAATTAGTGTATTTGATGATGGTGGCAGACCACGAGTAAATAAACTATTGAGTAAAAATGTCAAACATAATTATTGGGATATCCCAACAACGTTATCCACTTTACATAAACTTATAAATTTAGTCAACCCATCAAAGGAAATTGGTATTGAAGGAGATAAACAAGCCTGGGTTGAACATGAGTTGAGAAATTTTAAGGGTACATTGGAAGTGCTCATTTCGCAATGCGATGCTTGCAAACGAAATGTAGTAGTAAAATTTCTTACTTAACTTAATTTAATTCCATTATACTCCTGAAAAGTATACAAAGTAAGTCCTTCTCTTTTGATTGCCGCTGCAACTTAATGCCATGATTAATATTTTTTATGGCTGTATATTCGGCATTCTGCCAGATTGCCAAACCGCCTATTCTACGTTCGTACTGATCAAACCACGTTATTCTTTTTCTTAAATGATTGACGGATGCTGATTATAACCGGAATCAATAAAAGTCCAATTGTCAATGGTAAAAACCAAGATCCTAATCCATTTGTCAGCCCAATCGTTGTCAGGTATGTAAAAAGAATGATCAAAGAAAAAATTACCAGGATCGCCAGTTTTAAAAATCGCAGCATTCTTGTCGCGATGCTGTATTGTCTTTCTGCGTTGTCCTCATTAATTTTTGTCATGTAGTTAAAAAGCTGGGGATACTTATTAAGTTGTGTCAGGCCAACATATATGACTGTTCCAAGAACAGGTAAAATTAAAAGGGTCAACTTATTTCCATAACTGTCTGCCTTACCCGAAGCATTAAAATGAATTGGAATGGTCGTGGGTAATTTTAAAAAAGTATAAAGGGTCAAACCCCACATCACAACCAGGAATATTTTGCCGGTCAGCTCTAAGTTTTTATCCAGTTTAGAGAGTGTAAGTTTTATTTTAGGTCTTGTTTCCATTTCTATAATGTCTGCCTGCGTGCGTATGGTGCACAAAGGCCGGGTATTGGCGAAGGCTGGATATTTGTATCTGCTCATGGCAATCCCCGATAAAGAAACAAAATTTTTACTTAAACACAATGACAGCATCTGCACTAAGAGAAGTAAGGTTCTTCAAGTCTTCTTAAAGCCTTACTAAACGGCTCTATACCGAATGTTCCGGGCGGCCAACCTGTTCGCCAAAAGCATCATCGCAGACCCGGCACTAAAAGCGTTGTATGCAGCTAAAGCAAAACGAGATAGTAATGCTTACCTCACTGCTGTATCGGAATACATGCAAAATTGTTTGAAAGAAAATGTTGCGGTTGGTGGAAGAGCGCTGCGTTGTTTTCCATGCAATGGAACGCAGATGTTTAAGATAAAATAGATGATCGTGATTGCTGATTTGCTGTCTCAGCGCGGTTTTCGCCGGAATGTGTTACCGGCTTATTTTATGCCTGCGACGCAACCATGCTGGTTCAGAGATCTCGACGTTAAAGGACTTTTTCTACCACTTAGCATGACAGCTAGTGTCCCCCAAGAGTTTTTCAACAGCGGGGTTGCGCCGGAAAAGTAATATTATTTACAATTGCTGTCTGGCGAAAACCCCGCTGGGACAAAGAACAATTTCCGGGCGGCCAACAGCTTCGCTAAAAGCGTGATCGCAGACCCGGCACTCAAAGCGCTGTATGCAGCTAAAGCAAAACCAGGGAGTAATGCTTATCTCACTGCCGTATCGGAATACCTGCAAAATTGCCGATAGAACGCTGATTTTTATGATTGAATGGATGATCGTGATTGCTGATTTTTTTAATCCAAAAATCATGGCCTATCTGTTTCAAAAATTGTTCTGATACAATAATATAAGTCAGATCATTTTAATCGGAAGAATCATAATAATCTGCGTTCTGTTAAGTGCAGAAACCATGCACAACAGACGGTTTCGTATAAAGAAAAAATTGGAACCTTTTGATGTAACTCAATTATTTTGTACCAACATAACTTCCGTAACAGGTTACACAAAACGAGATAATCAATATCAACAAACCAACGACCAGTATTAAATTTGTTCCAGGTTTTATCCCCTTCCATTCTTTCATTAATATCCCTACAAGATAACTGAAGAAAATGAGCATGGACATGTGCAGTCCCCAACTGACAAATTGAAACGCTCCCATCTGCACATGCGCTAATCCATAGAATAGAAACTGCATACTCCAAAGTGTTCCTGCCAATGCAGACCAACCCCAGTTACTCCTTACCGTTGCAGCAGAAAGATTGGCATTGGGTAAAAATTCACGGATTGTTTTTTTCCTGATCCCCGCAATAACAAACCAAATAAAGTTTACTACGAAACAACCTGCGGTGGAAATCACCAGGTTAGCATTTCCCTGGAAGTTACCTGCACCATTTTTGGCGGCCATTTCAGCAATTGGTTTTCCATATTCGAGCGACAGGTTAAAAACACCAGACAGTACGCCGGCCACCAACGTGAGGAAAAGCCCGGCCGTCATATTAAAGCCTGCTTTACCTTTCGCAGACGTTTCAAGATCTTTTTCTTTTCTAAATCCGGCCCAACCGCAAATGGCCACACCCAGCAATGACAATATCATCCCTATCAGCACAATGCTGCCGCCCGTTTTAGTAAAAAAATTATTGAGTCCGCCGAAAACAATCAATGGCAGCAAAGTGCCCAACACTGCAGATGTTCCAATGGCCAAAGTATATGTTAGCGAGTAACCAATCTGCCTGATGGCTTTGCCAAAAGACAAGCCTCCAAAACCATAGGCACCACCCAATAAAAATGCCATCCAGAAAGGCTTTGACGGTGCCTGTTTTAAAATCCCGAAAAATCCAGGCACAGTTAACCAACCAATTATAACCGGCGCAATGATCCAGGCAAAAAGCGCCTGCGCAAGCCAGAAAGTTTCCCATGACCATTTTTTTGTTTTTTGTCCTGGCAGATAACAGGTGGAAGCTGAAACACCTCCAATGGCGTGAAGTCCGGTTCCGAGAATTGTATTAGGCATGTTGATAAGCGTTCGTTATTAAAAAAATAATTGTCAGAATTCGTCGAAAGCAATCTGTTCAGTTGGAACCTGCAATGTTTCCAGCATTTTTAAAGATGCCTGTATCATTGCCGGTGGTCCGCATAAATAAAATTCAATGTCAGCAAGGTTAGCATGTTGTTGCAGGTATTCTTTGTAAACAACATCTGCAATAAAACCTTTGTGTACCGAAGTATTTTCCTCAGCAGTCAGATCTGAAAAGGCAACACGAAAAGAAAAGTTTGGATGAAGCTCCTGCAGGTTGATAAAATAATCTACATAAAATAAATCTTCCTTTGTACGTGCGCCATACCAATAGCTGATCTTTTGTTTGCTGTTCATTGTTTCCAGCAAATGGGAAATATGCGATCGGAGTGGCCCCATTCCTACACCGCCGCCAATATATACTTTTTCGCGACCGGTTTCTTTAATGAGGAAATCACCAAAGGGACCAAACAGATTCACCTGGTCTCCGGGCTTCAGGTTAAACACATAAGAAGATCCCGCGCCTGCCGAAATATTTTTAGCATCGGGAGAAAGCGCAATCCGGACATTGAACCGCAGCAATGAATCAGTAGCTGGATTGGTGACCAGAGAATAATTTCTTTTCAGGTGAATCATATTCTCCGCAAAACAATTGAAGAGGTTATTTTGCTGCCAGTGTTTTTTAAAAGCTGTGTCGATTGCTATATCGCGGAATTGAATACTATGCGGAGGAATGCTTAGTTGAATGAATTGTCCCGGTTGGTAGCTGAAGTTTTTTTCAAGCGGTTGCAATACCAGTTCTTTAATATTACTGGTGAGGTTAATATTACTAACAACCCTGCACTTTTTTGCCGGAATATTTTGTTCATCAGCAGTTGTAATTTTCAGGCAGATCATTTCATCCACCTGAAAACATGAGTAGGTACTGATTGCTGTACATGCCGGCAAACGCTTTGGCATACCGGTTTTCAAAGCAAACCGGCCATTGTGTTTCGGACATTCCACTACGTTACCCAAAATAATTCCATCGCTGAGATGGGCGTTTCCGTGAGTACAGGTTCCATCTGTTGCAAAAAGTTTATCTTCTTCGGTGCGATATACGGCATACGTTTTTTCCCGAAAATCAAAGCGTAAAATCCCGCCTTTCGGTAAAAATGAAATATGGCAAACCTCTACAGTATCATTGATGAACTTTTTTTCATCGCCAATAAATTTCTTTTTTAAATGCGAAGAATCTGATACTGGTTTCGCCGGTAATTTTCTTTCTACAAAATACGATGGATCTTTACTTTGTTTGATGAGTGCCGGAATAATTTCTTTATAAGCATCGATGATACCGGAATATGCTTTCGGACAATCATCTTTCATCAACTCATGCAATCTGGGAAGCGCATGATAAGGCACCAACGGAAACATGTGGTGCTCGATATGGTAATTCATATTCCAGTAAAGAAAGCGGTTCACCCGGTTCATGTATACCGTACGGGAATTCAAACGGTGGTCCAGTACATTTTCATCCAGGCCTGCATGCTGCGTAAAACCATATACCGGCATCAACCAACTGCCAAATAATGTTGGCAATCCAATAAACATCAATGGTAAAATTGTTTTGAAAACAAAACAAAGCGCAATCACCAATAAAAAAATTGCCAGGTAAATCCGTGCCTTCAAAATAACTTTCGGATGTTCTGTTTTGGGAACATAGGTAGCCACTTCTGCTTCGATTCGGCCTGAAGCATGAATAACTAATTTGCGCATTTCTGAAACGGCTGCGATGCCGAAAAAAACAAGCAACAACTGTTTTAAAGCTGTGGGCCGTTTGATAGAAATTTCCGGATCACTTCCGCGGATGATGGTGTCGCTATGATGACGGGCATGACTCCAGCGCCATACTGTAGATTGCCTGAAAACCATGAATGAAGAAATTTCATACAACGCATTGTTCATCCAATCCGTTTTAAAAGCAGTACCATGGCCCGATTCATGCCAACGCGAATCGGAAGTGGACGCATACAGAACACTGTAAACAATGTACGGTAAGATCGCCCACCAACTCCCCCACCATAAAAAAACCAAAAAACCGGAACCGATCATAAGGCCAAACCAAATTATTGTATCACGGATTGCCAGACCATCTTTCCTGATCAGCAACTTCCGCATATTTTCAGTAGCTATTGGTGACCGATACCATTCGGCCTCTACCAATCCCTGTTCTTTTGCTTTTATTGATTCCGCACCAAGCAGGCTATAGTCATGTATTATTTTTTCTTCAACAACAGGCATTGTTATATTTTATGTTATTTCAGCAATTGCTTAAGATGATCTTTCATAAAAACATTTATTTCCCACTGATCAGCGATGGGTTGCTTTGTGTGCGGCAGTAAAGTCATGTAAGGTGCCGGCCCAAATTCTGAAGTGATCGTGAAAGAATCTAACCCATCCATTTTCCTGCAATCCAACACCCGTTGCCAGACAGCAACATGCTTAGCCAAAGTAAGTTCCCATTCCGCGGCGCGTGGATCAGGAATTTGTGGTCCTTCTGCAAAGCCAACCCTGGAGTGGATATGATCGGTTCGTGATATGGCTAGATCAACAGCATCGGGTTGATCTTCCAATAAAGATTCCGCTACAGCACACCAATGAGACATATCCAATGTTAACCTCAGGTCAGCATTTTTTTTAAGATAATCAGCAGTAATATGTGCAGCAAAACTAAACTTGCCGCGATGTGTTTCGTGAATAATTTTTATTCCACGTTCTTTCGCAACTTCATTGGCAATGCCGATCAACGCAACATTTTGTTCGTAGCTAAAGAAATCTTTCCCGGTTTGTGAATTGATAAAAACGGGATTGACGCCCGCCAGGTTTTCCAGTCTTGTCCGGTATTCCGTTTTGTGGAGTTCAAAATCTGCAGTAAATGTTTCCCAATGTTGTGCGATCAATTCTAAATTGAATGCAGACATGGTTTCTACAATCGCGGACCTCTCATCGGCATCAATCGGCAACGACATTTCAATACCATCATATTCCGCGTGTTTGACTTTGTTGCAAAACGTTTCAAAATTGGTTTGTTCCTGCCCCCAACGCGGACAAAAGAATTTGATCTTCATGTATTCATCTTTCAGTATGGAAGAAATAAGCGGGATTTTCAGCCCACCAGTTAGTCAATCGTTCAGGATTACAATTTATTCTGTTTGTTGGTTCCGGCATTTCACAATTCCGGCTATTCTTTGCACAATTCCGTCATCAGCGTTTGAAAAAGTTGTACTTTAATGGTTCAAGCAAATTTGCCATGAACGGAACCCATGCGCTGAAAGGCATCAGTTTTCAATTATTAAATGTATCCGCGTGCATAGATAACAATTGGAATTATCCCCAGGTGATCAGCCCCTTTTCGCGGATTTATCTTGTAAAAGACGGCAGCGGCACTATTGTCCATCAACACGGAAAATATCAATTAGCGCCGGGAAATCTGTATATCATTCCAGGTTTTGCTTTTTGCAATTATTCGAGCGACAGTTTTCTGGATCATTACTATGTTCATTTTTTGCACGAGCTTCCCAATGCTGCAGATATTTTTCAGTCCATCAGCTTTAAACACCAGGTAAAAGCTACCAGGGCGGATTTCTATTTAATGCAACGGTTGGTGGAATTGAATCCCGGCAGAAAATTAACCCAGACGGATCCGAAACGTTATTCGAAAGATGCTTATATCCCATACGCCAGCACTGTTTCTTCCGGAAGCAGTTTAGCAGATTCTATAGAATGTTATGGTATTATGTTGCAATTATTTTCCCGGTTTATCAGTACTCAGAAAGTGGAGTTTAATCAGCCGGGTCTTAAAACAAATAATAACATCAGTCTTGCAGTAAATTTTATCAAAAAAAATCTTGCCAGCCAGATAACGATTTCACAATTGGCAACTGAGTGCGAGTTATCAAACGATTATTTTTCCAAACTTTTCCGGGCAACAATGGGCACCGGTCCCATTGAATATATTAATAAAAAGAGGATTGAGCAGGCGCAATTGAAACTTGTCATGACCAACGACCGGATCGAAACGATTGCTTTAGACATCGGGATTGATAACTTTTCTTATTTTAACCGGATGTTTAAACGCTACAGTAATATCACCCCACACCAATACCGGATAATGCACAGTCTGGGTTAGTCTGCACCGTAATGATCGCCGCAGCGTGGAACGCAGATTTTTAAGATAAGATAGATGATCATGATTTCTGATTTTTTTAATCAAAAAAAAATCACGACTTATCTGTTTCATCGCTAAATAAGTATTGTTCTGATAGTATAATATAAGTCAGATCATTTTAATCATAAAGATCATAAAAATCAGCGTTCTATGCTTTTAACTAAAATCATCCTCATTAAAATCATTCTCATCAAAATGCTGCGTACCTAAATTGATCATACTGCCCATCAGGTCTTTGAATTCAATTTTTCCTTCCATTACTTTTTTACTGATGAGTGAATGCGCTGCCAGACCATGTAATACAAATTCCATCAGCAGCGCCGCTTCTTTATCACTGGCGGTCTTGTATTGTTTTTTTACCAGCGCATGCAATCCATCAACTTTATAGAGCAACTGAATTTTATCTTCATCCTTTGTTTCTAAAAAAACATTCAAGCTGTTGCCTGTATCAAACCAGCGCGTAATAGACTTATAAGGATTTTCTGCAGCGGGTTCATTTTTACCTTTCCGTTTTTTAAAGGTATCAGGATTGGGAAAGTATAAACCAAATTGTGTACGGATCGCTTTCTCCAGTAAATTAAATGCTACCTGGTAAGGACCTTCCTGCTCGCCTTCATACACCAGTTCTACTTTTCCGGTAATGGAAGGAATGATGCCCACCATATCGCTCATCCATACCTGTGTTTGTTTTTCATTGTTGATGATGGCCCTTCTTTCTGCTGCACTTACTGCATTTTCATAAGCAGAAATGGTAAGCCTTGCAGATACACCACTTTTTTTATCCACCAGTTCACTGCCCCTTGCTTCAAATGCAACCTGCTCGATCAGTCTTTTGATCAGGTCACTCACATTCACCCTGGCGAGCTGTACTTCATTTACATCGGCTTCCTGCTCGGTAATGGCCAGGGATGTTTCCAGCAGTTTGGGATAATGGGTGAGTATCTGGCTTTCTATCCTGTCTTTCAATGGCGTAACGATACTGCCGCGGTTGGTATAATCTTCCGGGTTTGCGGTGAACACAAACATCACGTCGAGCGGTAGCCGCAGTTTAAATCCGCGGATCTGCAGATCACCTTCTTCCAATATATTAAATAAGGAAACCTGTATCCTTGCCTGCAGATCGGGCAGTTCATTAATTACAAATATGCAGCGGTTGCTCCTTGGAATAATTCCGTAATGCAATACGCGTTCATCTGCAAAACTTAATTTTAAATTTGCTGCTTTAATAGGATCGATATCGCCGATCAGATCGGCCACACTTACATCCGGCGTTGCCAGTTTTTCTCCATACCGTTCGCTGCGGTGCATCCATGCAATGGGCGTTGCGTCTCCGTTAGCGGCGATGAGATCAAGCGAATATTTACTGATCGGTTTCAATGGATCATCATTGATCTCACTGCCTTCTATCACCGGAATATATTCATCCAGCAGTTGCACCATCTGCCGGGCCATCCGTGTTTTGGCCTGTCCGCGCAAACCAAGAAAAAGAATATTGTGCCGGCTGAGCAGGGCCCTTTCGGTATCGGGTATTACAGAGTCTTCATAACCGAGGATACCGGGAAATGGGTTTTCTTTCTGCTGGATCTTTTTAATTAAATTCTCACGGATCTCTTCTTTGATCGTTTTTGAAATGTAGCCGCTCTTCTTTAATTCGCCGAGTGTTTTGATTGTATTCATAAATATATTTTACTGCAAAGACGCTAAGCCGCAAAGTTAAACTTTAGCGTCTCTGCGTCTTTGCGGTTGACTTTTAAGTTGATTGATTTACTAAAATTACTTAGAAAAAGGTTTACAAACTGGCAGGCAATGCTTTCTTAACAGTTCAGGAGTTTTTTAGTTCAAATATCTTTCCACTTCCTGCTAAAAAATATTACCATGCAAAGGTGAAGATTTCGCCGAGGGCAAAAGTACATTGCTTCTTTGCGGGTCTTTGCGGCTCTGCGTTAAACTCTTCTTTTTTATCACGCAAAGGCGCTAAGGTTTCGGAAAGCGCAAAAAGCAAATTTCCTCTTTGCGGGTCTTTGCGGCTCTGCGTTAAACTCTTCTTTTTTATCACGCAAAGG
>JBDUCW010000132.1:0-12730 GCA_040003235.1 Ferruginibacter sp.
ATTTAAATTATACGAAGGACATTATCATGATCTTTTAAATAATTTGGATAAAGAGGTGATGATCGCCCGTGGATACTTCAATTTATATTACGCTGACCGGCGCAAGCCCGCGGTTGTGTTTTTGTAGTCTTTACAAGAAAGGTATCCAGCAAATAATTATTCTATCTCTTGGCTATAAATCAATTTAAAAAGTTTAAAAAATTGCAGAGCGGCATTGATAAGTTCGTGAAGCAGACAGCAGCAATGTTGCGCCGAAATAATATGAGTACCCAATTTTATGTCGGCGAAAACACAGCTGAGACGCTAAATTTATAAATTATATTTTTATATTTAACTTCAATCCCGATTTTGATTTCTTTATAAACTAAAACAATTTTTTATGAACCTTGCATTAAATGATTCCATGAGCTTTGCTGCAATGCAGAAAGTATTGTCTGAAAAATTACCTTACAAAGTTGAACTAAAGAAAAATCCTGTTGCACGTTTTGAATACATTCAGGTTTACAAATCTGCTTATGTGGGTGTATGGATCCGGGTGTTTGAAAAAAAGAATCAGGTCATGCTTATTAAAACGATTCCATCAACAATGGCGCGTGCATTATTGGGCGGCATCATTGCCATCATCATTGCATCAGGTGCACAGAATAAATTAAGACAGGAAGTCGCTCAGGTTTTGAAAGACGCTTTTGGTACGAAGGAAATATAAAATTATAACCATCCAGGCTAACTCGTGTCTTAGAGAACAACCAGTCTCCCGGTTTTATCGGGACAGGTTTCGACTGACTTATACCGCTTTTAAAAGATGATCGAATGGCATATCTTAACCAAAAACTGCTATTTTCATTCACAAATTCTAATCTCTTTATATTTTAATTGTATGAAAAAATACTTTATTGCTGCGCTCTTTTTTTCACTGGCTTCAATGACCATCTATGCACAGGACACTATTCCGCATGTGCATGGGCAGGTGACGATTTCAATTAAAAAAGGAACCATTGAGTGCGACCTCACTCTATCCAATATGCCAAGACTTAGTGATTATTATCTCCGGCTGAATTCGGGTATGAATATCCGTTATATAAAAAATGCCGAGGAGTCGATGTTGCCGCTGCAATACGAAAGATCGCTGCTGGATACGTTGTCCTCTGGTGAATCATTGGCCTACTATATTCCTGCCTATAGCAAATCCGGGAAATACCTTCCGCATGCTATCCGCTTTAATTATACAGGGATGTATCCCGTAATCACAGACAGCACAAGTGTAGTAGACTGGAGGGGTAATATTGCGTTCAATGGTACCACCCTGCGTGCCGATGGTATTCAAAGTGCCTGGTGCCCGATACTCTATGATGTTAAGACAGACAAAATGTACGAAAAAGTTACTTATGACCTGGATGTGACCTGTAATGATTGTAAGGTAATCTATGTAAACGGCAGCGAACCCATTTCCGGCACACATGCTATGCTGAAAAGCACTACTTCGCAGGACCTTACGCTATTTGCCGGTGATTTTAAATCTGTCTCCATTAACGGTACCTATTTTCTTAATCCCGATGCCGATGATCAGCAACTCTCCGGTTTGGAAAAGACGCTGCATTCCTATCGGGACTACCTGGAGCAAAAAATTACTATTCCCTATAAAGGCAAAGCGGTGTACATTCAAACTACACCGGTATCCAAAAATAATTCCTGGCTGTTTGCATCGTATCCTACCATTGTCAAAGTGGGCTGGGGTGAAGGCATGAAATCATTTGTAAGTAAAAGCGAAGGTTCCGGCTTCCTGGAATATATGGCACATGAACTGTCACACTATTATTTTGGAACCTTCCGTACTTTCAATTCAGAACTCGGTGATATGATCTCTGAAGGTTTCGCCGAATATCTATCTCTCAATATTACCCGCACATGGATCAGTGACAGCCTTTACCGTGCGCAATTGCAATCGAAAGTGCGTGAAATGCGCAATTTCAAACCTGCACCAATCGCTGCCATCCACTCGGACAATGATTACATGAACCGGGAACTATATGTCTACTATTATGCGCCACTCATTTTTTCCGCCATTGAAAAAGAGATCGGGCAGGAGAAGATGTGGGAATGGATAAAAGCGCTGCTGCAATCGCCTGCGGTATTTACCAACTATTCATTTCTTGAACAGACTTTGAATAAAGTGGTGAATGATAAAAGCAGATTTGAATCATTGCGTGAAAAATATTTCAGTTCTGAACGCGCCCTTCAGAATGCTGTTGCTACACTCAATATCCCAGCCGATGAACCTTCCCGTTCTGCTGATGAAAAGCCGGTGACCAAAACTTATTACTACTTCTTCTTTTCACGGCCGGTGATGGATGCGGGTTCGTCACAAAACAACGTAATCAAACACACCGAGATTTCGCAGATCACCTGCACCGCGGCTGAGTTATCGAAGATGGCGGAATCTGTTTTTAAACAGATCTCAGACGGATGTGAAAATGATGCCGGCTGCAGCAGTGATTTCAACACTTATGATTCGATGGAGCAGGCGCAGGCCGCTTTGCAACGTTGGTTAGGACGGTATAATAAAAATGGTAGGTTGCTTGTAAAAATACTGAAGTGATTCGTGAGGCACGAACCACGGCGGATTGGTATTCTGTCAGCAGCAGCGTTTTCGCTGTAAACTTGTTAGTTTAAAACCTGTGTGCTATTAAAATATGTTTTTCAAATTAATCTGATCAGGGAACCGATGTTGTTCATTACAGTAGTACAAAAGCCTAATCAGGGAATAAACCCGAAAACGGGATGTAATCGTTTTCGGGGCGCCTTTTTTGGTTCTTTTTTGGCGAAGCAAAAAAGAACAATCAGGCTATTCAAAATAAAAATGTGTTGAGCCAAAGATGTTATTGCTGAGATTAAGCCAGTTTTATTTATAGTTAACTTTCTTTCACTTCGATATTGACTGCTTGCTCCACGGCCGCTTAGGCCGCATGTTTGCTCCGACGCTGCTTTCGCAGCTTTGCTTCAAAGGCTTCGCCAATGAATCAATCCCGACTGTGTCGGGACCGCTTCGAAAGAGGCGTCTCTGCAAACATTGGTAGCAGTTTACTTCATTGTCGCTTATTCAACTTGAAGCAATGACATTTTTTTAATAGCACAATACGTTAGTTTATAATATTTTTCCAACGCAACCCTGCAAATCCTGCCACTTATTTTTTAAAAACGCCGCTTGTTCATTTGCGGTTGCAATGCGCGTCACGCTGCCTTTATTTTGTGAGCGAATAAGTCAGTTTTAAATATAGCAATACAGCAGGCAGCATTAAAACCGCAATTCCAGCTCAATACCGAAATACATTACGAACCATTTAAATAACGCATGTTGAATTTGTAAGGAAATAGGTTAGTGTATGTTTTGAATAAAGAATGTCATGTTTTCAATTAAAATAAAAAAAATGTACAGAATCAATTTTTTGCTGGTAATACTAGTCCTGAGCCTTGAAACAACGAACGCACAAAATAAGATCGAAAATAAAAAGGTAATAGCTCCAACAAATGTTGCAGCGCCAATAAGCAAAGTTCTTAAAGTACAAATTGTAAACGACTCTTTGGCTCAGGTGCCGGGCAGTGTAGCTTGCCATCATTATATTAAAGCAAATATTATTTCTATTGGAAATGGCACTGTAAAATATAATTGGATTTTAATAGACAAAAATGCAGCAAAAGGCAGTGAGGTAATAAAAGAACAAACAGGCAGTTTTACCCCTGCTGGTACAGGTTCGGATGATGTTGTGATTGTATTGGAATGCTTACGACAGCCTAAAGATTATTCTTTAACACTAACAGTTACCAGTCCCAATTCCATTACATCAAAAGAATTTATTTATCACTAAAAGTTATATGCAACCAATTTTTTTTATTACAATAAAACATTTAAAAATGCGTAAAATAAATCTGCTGTTATTGGTATTTTTGAGTACAATAAGTATTGTAAATGCCCAAAATGTTATTGCACCCAAAAAAGCTGTTAACCCAGGGGTTGTTGCTGCACCAATTACAAGAATTATAAGTGTTGTATTAAGTTTAGATTCTACTATTCACCAACCGAATGCTACAAGTTATCATCACTATTTTAAAGCCACTATTTCCTCTATTGGCCTTGGTACTTATAATTGCAAATGGATTATTACTAACTCCGGCCCACCGGCTGCACCGCAGATAAAACCTGGCAGCATTACTTTAAGTGGTACCGGCACTGATTATATCTACATTCAGGAAGCCTCGGGAAATAGTCCGATACATCATCAGATAAAATTATTGATTGAAGATGGTAATGCGCTTACGTCAAATTTGATGGGTTATTAAAATAATCCTCTGGTATTAAAAAATTATTTTAAAACAATTTCCTGCAATACTCCAAACCGGCGCGGGTGTTTCCGGCAGATTTTATAAATAATTTTGTTTCATCGGGGCTCACCCGGGTCCTGGAGAACAACCAGTCTCCCGATTTTATCGGGACAAGTTGCGACTGGCTTATACCGCTTTTAAAGATGGTTGATATGGATCAATCCTTTTTCATTGCTGAAATAGTCAACAGCACTGCTGTATTTTAATGCCAGGGTTCCCAAACCAATCCGTTTCTGACAGGATTATAATGAAGATAATCGATGCGTTGTTTTAATTTTTCAGCTGTTCAATTCAACAGGATGATAGTCTTGTTTCCAGAACTGATAATTTTTATTGTTACTGTTATTTTCTCCGGCAAAGCTGAACATGTTCAGCATCCACTCTTTCCTGCTTTCCTGATTGTTCTGTTGTATCTCAGTTATTATTTTTGTGCTTGTGTATTTTTTGATATCCGTACAGGGTTTTCTATTTTGTTGGTCTGGCTGCTGAGTACTAAATGCAAATGGTTGATCATGATAACCCACGCATGCAGCAACAAGCCTTTATGAACCTGTGAATATTTCAGGCCGTTAACAACAATGTCTTTGTAACATTCCCTTGAAAATACATCGATCCATCCGATGACTGAAAATATCACAAAATGTGCAATGGTATTTTCGCCTGTTTTATATTTTGACGACACGGGTGCTGATTAATTGACAAATATAAAAATGTTCAGTATCTTAAAATCGGTTATGCGAAAAAAGCATAAGGTGCATGTTGATTATTTATTGTGGTATAAGCCAGTCGCAGACTGGTAACTCTAACAGGCACAAGTGAGCCCGGAAGGATTTCAATAGATTAAGAAGTGTGCCGGAAACACTTGCCTTTGTGAGGACCATGGCTGAAATTTCCCGTACCAAAAACAAGGATGTTATCTGGCAGAAGAATGATTTTATCTCTTAAAATTATTATACCTTGTTACATCTATTTTTTAATTTTTATAAAATAAATAAGTATGAAGCAAGTATTAAATACTATCATTTTAATCGTTCTTATTTTAACAGTGATGACGGGTGCTTATGCACAACAAAACACTTCCTATAATGCCAATACAATTAACATTGGTGGAACTTATAACTCTGCATTTGGGACTAATTCACTCAATACCACCAACACCGGAACGCAAAATGTCGCTATTGGCCATAGTTCACTGTATTCCAATACAACAGGGTCATATAATTGTGCCATTGGAATTAATTCGCTTTATTCCAACACAACAGGAGGAAATAATACTGCTGTTGGACTCCAATCACTTGGTTCCAATACAACCGGGTTTAATAATACAGGCACTGGATATGGTTCTCTTAATTCAAATATAGCCGGGAATGAAAATACAGCCAATGGCTCTTATTCGCTTTTTTTAAATACAACGGGAAATTATAATACAGCTATCGGGTTCGAATCACTTTACTCCAATACAACCGGATATAATAATACTGCTAATGGCTCTTTATCGCTTTTTTCCAATACAACCGGGAATTATAATACAGCCACTGGATACAATGCTCTTTACTACACTACAACCGGAACTTATAATACGGCAACTGGATACAATGCTCTTTACTTCAATACAAACGGACATGAAAATACTGCCAATGGCGGTTACTCACTTTATGCCAATACAACCGGGGCTTACAATACAGCTTATGGATACAGTTCGCTTGCCTCAAACACAACCGGGGATAATAATACTACCAATGGATACGCCTCACTTTCTCTCAATACAACAGGCGCTAATAATACTGCCAGTGGATTCCAATCGCTGTTAGCGAATACGATTGGAAGTAATAATACCGCCAGTGGATACGAATCGCTTTATACGAACTCGTCAGGAAATAATAATACCTCCAACGGGTACACTTCACTTTTTTCTAACACAACCGGAAATTATAATACTGCCAGTGGCGGCAATTCACTTTATACCAATTCAACCGGATCGTATAATGTTGCCAATGGTTACAATGCACTTTATTCCAATACAAGCGGACTTTATAATACTGCCAATGGATATCAATCGCTTTACTCCACTACAACAGGCTTTGGTAATACCACCAATGGACTTGGTTCATTATTTTATAATAAAACGGGTGGCAATAATACCGCTATGGGCGATTCTGCAGGTTACAACAGTACCGGCAGCAAAAATGTTTTTATAGGCAACCGGGCAGGTTATTATGAAACAGGCTCTAACAAATTTTACATAGCCAGCGATTCTAACAAAACAATTTTATATGGCGATCTTGCTACCGGCCAGCTATTGCTGGGCAAGGCTCAGCCTAACGGTTATACATTTAAAGGTACACGCACATTGAATGTAATAGGAGGGCTTATCGCAGACAGTGCCAGAATAGCGTTGGTAACTGGCTGGGCAGATTATGTGTTTGACGACAGTTATAAAATTTTACCTGTAGAAGAATTAGAAAAATACATCAAAGAAAATAAACACCTGCCCAACATACCATCTGCAACTGAAGTTAAGGATAACGGCATTGAACTGGGGACGATGGATGCTAAACTCCTGGAAAAGATAGAGGAACTGGACCTATACATTGTGCAACAAAACAAAGAAATTTTGAAATTGCAAAAAAATACCGAGGGACAAAATAAATCGATTGAGCAGTTACAAAAACAAATTGATGAAATGAAACCTTCCTCAAAAAATAAAGAATTTTTTTTGAGGTTAAAAAATTAGAGGGAAAGAAAACACCTAAAGAAGTACCAGTTATCACTTCCTCCACCCCAGACCGGTGGGAGTGTTTCCCGGCACATTTATAAATAATTTTGTTTCATCCGGGCTCACCCGGGCTTCGGAGAACAAGCAGTTACAGACTTGATTAGTGAGGCGAATCACGGCGGAGAAAAATTAATAAGCACGGTTACCCGAAAACTGTGTATCAGAACTATTACTGATGGTCACGGGCCCGCCGCTGTTATTAGATACCCCAACCGTTATTACATCTCCTGCAGTCGCCTTCATTAATACCGTTACACTCGCACCATGTGGAAATCCTTGTCCGGCGTAGGTATTTAAAAATGCAGATGATGAATAATTGCCCGATCCATTCCGAATGATATAAGCATTTATAAACCCTGTACCCACAGATATGCCGGAGGCAACAGCGAGCGAGATTGTAAACGAATATGTACCTGTAGCCGGCACCACGTAAGCATGTGAGGCATTATTAAAAGCCGCGGCATCATCAAAGCCAAAGGGGTTTACCCCGGTTGCGAACGGAAGCGTAGCGTTTGTGCTGGAAGAAAGCGTTGTAGTGCTGACGGGCATCACGGTAAAGCCTGTATTGCTGGCAGGCAGCGCAGCCCATACTGCAGTACCGGTAGCGGTATTCGCTGTTAGCACTTTACCAACTGCTGGTGTGCCACCCTGTATGCGTATTGTGCCGGCGACATCCAGTGTTGCGGCCGGACTAACGGTGCCGATGCCCACATTCCCGGCATTCTGGTACAGCGCACTCGGAACAATATTGCCATAATTGAATTGAGGGATGTAGCCGTTCTGGTTCACGGTATTTATAGATTCCGGGCCACCGAAGCTGATGCTCCAATTGAGTAAAGTACCGGCCACCAGCGATACGCCGTCATATACCTTCAGCGTCCATGTACCGTTGGGTATGATGCTGCCGCCACCAATCGAAGCAAAGGTTGTCGAAGTGCCTGTATTGGTACAGGTGGGCGATAAACTGCCAGACGGTTTGTACGTTCCGCTGAACGGTGCGCTGCCTGCTGTGATAGAAGTAGTTGCTGTATCAGTGAAAATGGTATTGCTGAAGTTGGATCCACTGCCTCCAACCGCGGCCGCGAGCTGCAATATGGCTCCATTTGGAGCTACGAGGTATATATAAAGGTCCTGGTCGAAACCATGTGTGATATTTACCTGCACAGCGATCTTTGAAGAAGCTACGGCCGTGCCCATACCTGATACGCCAATCGGTGCACTTATACCATTACCGGCACTGCACCCGTTATCCGGAATGGTGGCTCCAACCAGGGTTCTGAAAACAGGATTAATGGCTGCTACTGTCAGCCTGCCTGCCGAATCTATCTGCATTATGCGTGTACCCCCTGCAGTTCCGCTGCCATAATTCTGGAAGCGTACCGTACCGGTAGTGTGCAACTGATCAGTTGGGGTAACCGTGCCGATACCAACATTTTGTTGCGCGTTCATTACCAGGTGAAGCGCTAAAGTGGCTACCAGCAGATGAAGAGATTTTCTCATGAATAAGTTTTTAGTACGCCTTCCGACGGTGTTTTTGAAATTCAGATCTCCTCTATTTCTCAAAAATTGTAATCGTTATTTATCTTACGCAATGTAAACTGTTTAAAGTGTCAGATTGTAATTCCCGAATCAATATGATGTCGTTACTACTTGAAAAATGTTCTGAATTGTATGAATAGTGAGTTTGAAACTTTCATAATTTGAAGAGCATCCGGCAGCAGGGTTACGCTGCGAACATTGCATAGTTTGCTGAGGTATTCACCCGGAAACCCCGCTGGGACAGAAAAGTGATTCGTGAGGCACGACCCACGGTGGAGAAAAAGTGATGCGTGAGGCACGAACCAAGGCGGCGGGCATAATCCAGGAACATTTGTACAGTAACAATATAAAGTTATTTTTATATCTCCTAAACATGTACCATGAAACAGAAAATTCACCGTTGTATTCTGATATTTACATTGTCTGCTTATACTTTCTGTATCAAAACTTTTGCGCAAACCGTCACTACTCCCACTGATAAAACTCTAGCACTTGAATCAGCAGCGAGCTCGGAAGCTACCTTTCCGGATGCGGTAAAAACCATAACGCCCGATACTCCTCCAGGCTGCATCTCAGGTGACTGCAAAAATGGTCAAGGTATTTATCTCTCTCGAAATGATAAAGCACTTCGGATCATACGCTATGGTAGTTTTGATGCCGGAGCGCTTACTGGCTTCTGCACTGAACTTGTGTATAAGGCCAATCCAGGAACAACTGATAAGGCAATGCGCCTGAATAATATTCTGAAAGGAAATTTTAAAGGTACCCAGTTTCAAGATGGTTTTTTTACAAATTCTTATTATTCCCTGCGTGATGGGGAACTATTAACTGCGTCTTCGGGTAGTTCTAAAAATGGTAAATTTATGGGACCCGGATCCACCATCACCTATACACCTGGAAGTAAGGGTAGCCAATATATTCTTAAAGAAGGTGACTTTATTGAAGGTAGCGTGGCAGGAACACTCACTGTTTATGGCTACAAAGAGTTTGATGGTATTTATAAATTACGTCATTACACTTCTGATACCTGCCTTGACGGTAACTGCAGGAATGGTTCCGGCAAGCGGCTAAACAACCATTCTATCAGCATTGGGAAATTCAGTGATGAACGGCTGCTATTCGGTGAAATACTTATTTACTCATCATCAGATGATGGGCTGAGCAACGGATTCTACCATATTAGAAAAAAGCACAGCAACCCCAATAATAAGAACTCGGACTTTGATTATTTAGGTGACTTTACTCCATTGGGCGCCAGCGAATCTATTGAGGCCACTATGAGCGAAACAGGATACCACCCAGGCCTGATACAAACTTATTTCAAGCCGAAGTTTCCCGAATGGAGCAAGGTATCGCCGGAATTGCAGAATTGGCTTTCAGTCTATAATACCAAGCAGAATGCTATTTATGATGCTCAGGCAGAAGAAAGGCGGCAAAAAAGTATAGCCGATTATGAAAAAGCTCAGCAGCCCGGGTATTATGGCAATACTCCTCAGCAACCTGCTCAGACGAACGCAGGTGCAAAATCACAAACCGGATATAAAGTTTGTTGCCCGGTTTGCAACTGTTCCGGTAAATCCGGACAGGGTTATTATACTACAGTAAACGGAACCAGGGTATTCGAACGGCCCCGGTGCATAACATGTAGCGGTACAGGATATATAACTAAATATTAGACAAATTAATTAAGCAGGTAATTTTATCTCGCATAAAATATTTGCTATTTCATTTCTGATAATTGGATATTAATCCTGCAGGGCTTGAACAGGTTAAAGATTTCACGGAAACAATAAAAAATTCAAAACCAGAATTTTCTAAAAAGAAATTATAAACCCAACTTAGTAAAGTATGGTTGCAACAGTAAACAGCTCAGTATAACAGGACAAGTTCAGTACTTCTGACAGCTAAGTTTAATTATTTACAGTGTATGCCTGGAACAGTGTATCCATGGAAGTTGAGGACCACAAAAACAAATGACTATTAATAATCTTCATACCATTTCCGGTTGTCTTGTATTGCTGGCGATACTGTTCAAAATCATCCTGCATTATTACCTGGATAAATTATATGATCAAAACATTGGACTGAGTTCTATATTTCTTATGCCACTTAAACATCTGAAGCCATACAAAGCAGCAGTAAACAGCCAGCATACTTTATTAAAACGCATTTGTAATTTTATGCTACCACTTGC
Source organism: Ferruginibacter sp. (assembly GCA_040003235.1). Classification (GTDB taxonomy): domain Bacteria; phylum Bacteroidota; class Bacteroidia; order Chitinophagales; family Chitinophagaceae; genus Ferruginibacter. Next base: position 10,887 of record JBDUCW010000132.1, read on the forward strand.
AGTGATGTTTTTATTACTAAATCTTATTCTGGGATTGATGATCTATTTTAACTGATACGGAAACTGCATGAGCCGGAACCGGATTTGCAATAAATTTCTGTAGCTTCATATATAAACATTCTCCTGATTTGAACATCTTCGATATTAATAACATACTAACGACAATTTTTGGATACCCTTTAAGTTATGTAGAATTTATTGGAACAGTCCTGGGACTCGCTTCTGTTTGGTTTGCAGCCAAACAAAATATTCTGACATGGACAACAGGGCTGATTAATATCATTTGCTTTTTTGCAATATTTTACCAGGTTCATCTGTACTCCGATATGTTTTTACAAATATATTTTTTCATAGTCAGTATTTATGGCTGGTTAGCGTGGCGAAATCTACAAAAGGTTCACAAACCCATTTCATTTCTTTCGTTAAACAAAAGGATTTTATTTGTTTTTGTTATTGCGGGCACAACTATTTTAGTTGGCTTTTTTGTAAAAAACATTCATCTGATATTCCCAAAAATATTCAAACAGCCTGCGTCTTTTCCTTTTATTGATACATTCATCGGCATTGCAAGTATCATTGCAACAGTATTTCTTGCAAAGCGGATTTTAGAAAACTGGATACTCTGGATCATTGTCGATATAATTTGTGTGTTCGTTTATATGAAAAAGAATATTTTATTTATTTCTGTAGAATATGGTATTTTCTTTTTGCTGGCTTCTTATGGGCTTTTGTTATGGATAAAATCTATAAAAAATGGTAACGGGCTTAGTATTGGGTAAATTTTATCCACTTCATTCGGGGCATATCGGCCTGATTGAATTTGCTCAAAATCAATGTGACGAACTCGTAGTACTTGTTTGTGCTTCCGATAGTGAAACAATTGCCGGTTCTATACGATTACAATGGCTGAAAGAAACTTTTATTCAGGAACCCAAAATAAAACCAATACTATTTAATTATTCAGAAGGGCATTTGCCAAACACTTCTATCTCATCAAAAAGTGTTTCAGAAATCTGGGCGTTTGAGATTAAAAAGATTTTAAATCAGGTAGATATTATTTTCAGCTCTGAAATATATGGAGACTATTTAGCTGATCTTTTGCATTGCAGACATCTGATATTTCAACCCGAACGGATAACCAGTAAAATTTCCTCAACACAGATACGGGAGAATCCTTTTAAATATTGGGACTATCTCGCATATTCTGCAAGACCATATTTTGTAAAAAAGATTTGCCTTTATGGTACTGAAAGTACTGGTAAATCAACATTGACTAAAAAGTTGGCGGCACATTTTCACACGGACTTTGTTCCGGAAATGGCAAGAGAGATCATTGAAAAAACAGATGAATGTACTGAGAAGCATTTAGTTCAAATTGCGGAACTGCATGCTTTAGCAATAAAAAAGAAATTGAAAACAGCGAATAAAATTCTGTTTGTTGATACAGACTTAAATATTACACGTTCTTATTCAAAATTTTTATTCAGCAACCAGTTAAAAGTTCAGGATTGGGTTGAAGAAGTCAATCAGTTTGATATTTATTTATACCTTGATAATGATGCACCACACATTCAGGACGGCACAAGGCTTGACGAACAGCAACGAAATAAACTAGACGTCTATCATAAAAATGAATTAACAGACAGAGCAATTAATTTTGAACTTGTGTCAGGAAACTGGCATCAACGGTTTGAAAAGGCGGTTTCAATAATTGAGGACTTTTTGGCTTTTAAAAACAAGGAGTAAACAAAATTATTAAGCAAGCATATCGAATTTTTTGATCACAGTAATGAAATAAATTTTTTCTATTTAGCGTAAAAATAGCTTTTGACCTCTCAGCCAGC
>JBDUCW010000034.1:0-38569 GCA_040003235.1 Ferruginibacter sp.
TTTGTTGTTTGTTGTTTGTTGTTTGTTGTTTGTTGTTTGTTGTTTGTTGTTTGTAACTTTTACTCCGCAAGGTATAAAAAACCTTAAACCTTAAACAACAAACTATTCTCCCTTAAACACCGCTTTCCTCTTCTCTAAAAAAGCAGCAACACCTTCTTTATAATCATAAGTGGCGGCAGCTTTCTGCTGCAGTTCATCTTCGAGTGATAATTGTTTTTCCAATGAATTGACTGCCGACTGATTCAATGCCTGCTTGGTAAATGCCAGTCCCTGTGTGGGCAACTGCGCAAGTGTTGCAGCAATTTTTTTGCTCTCTCCGGCAAATAATTCATCAGAAAAAACTTTATAGATCATGCCCATTCTTTCGGCTTCTACAGCTGGAATTTTATCGCCGAGCATTGCCAACGCAGAAGCTTTTTGCCAGCCGATTAGTCTGGGTAAAAAATAAGTGCCGCCACTATCCGGTATCAAACCGATCTTACTGAATGCCTGAATAAAAGAAGATGATTCAGCGGCCAGCACCACATCACAACACAACGCAATATTTGCACCAGCGCCTGCGGCAACGCCGTTAACCGCTGCCACAACAGGTTTGGCAAGATGGCGTATCCTGCTGATGACAGGATTATAATGCTCGGATAAAATAATTTCAATGCCGACGGCGTTCTCTCCTGTAAGTTCGCCAAGGTCCTGACCTGCGCTGAAAGCCTTACCGGTCCCTGTTATATACACACAGCGTATCTGCGGATCAGCCGCACATTCATCCAGTCTTTCCTGCAGGGCCAATGCCATTTCACGATTGAAAGAATTGAATTTATCCGGACGGTTGAGGGTAATGAATGCAACGGCATTTTTTATTTCAAATAAAACTGAAGACATACTTAGAAATTGAAGAATAATTAATAACCTGCATGCTGCATAGCAATTAACAGGAATAAATCTTTAAAGAATAAAGATAGCGATACCCGGGAAAATAATTTGAAGGCGAAGGCAATTGACTGGCACAGACGATTAAAAGAATTTTTTCTTATGCGCCAGATGGATGACCTGTATGCGGCTGTTTACATGAAGTTTGTTATAAATATTCATTACATGTTTTTTGACGGTATTTCCACTGATAAAAAGACGGGCGCCAATTTCCCGGTACATTAATCCTTCAACCAGCAGTTCAAGAATTTCATTTTCTCTTTCTGTAAGATTGAAAAATGTTTTTTGTACAGCAGCTTCTGGTTTATGAGTCAGGGTGAGCTCATTGTGCTGAACCATTTGAAGGATCTTATGTGCAATGCCCGGAGAAATGGGCCCGGCACCGCTTTCATACATCTGCCAAAGCATATCGGCAATGTTTTCTCCGCTTTCATCTTTCAGTAAATATCCGAAGGCTCCGGCTTTAATTGCATTGAATATCTTGTCTTCGTCATCAAAAATTGTGAGGACCACAAATTTGACAGCCGGATATAAAAAAGAGCCTGTAGTAATAGCGTCAACACCATCCATGCCGGGCATTTCAAGATCCATTAATACAACAGCCGGCAATAATTCTAAATCTAAAAGCTGCATTTTTTTCAGGAAATCTTTTCCGTTTGCAGCAGTAAGCGTTACCTCAAAATGATTATGGCCCAGCAATTTGTTCTTAAGAATATTACGGTTACTGGCCACGTCATCAACAATACCAATGTTTACAGACATACAATAAATATTATTCAAATATCAGCTTTCTGAAACGAAAAAGCTATACTCCTTATGGATTAGATTCTGTCAATCTTTTTCAGGCGATGATGGTTACTGTTGTGTGTTTACCTGCTTCGCTTTCGATATTAAAATATAAACCGGAATCAGCGGCCCTGTGCTGCATATTGATCAGGCCATCACCGGCTTCCAGGTCTTTTTCAGTCTTGTAATCGAAACCTTTGCCATCATCGGAAATGATCAGTTTCCATTTACCGTTTTCAGCACTGCTTTGTAACAGAATGGTTTTTGGCCCTGCATGCTTGATGCTGTTGGTAACTGCTTCCTGAACGATCCTTACAATGTTAAGTGCTTTGGTATAATGAAGCTGCTGATCTGCAGGAGCAATTCCTTCTGTTTTAAAATGTATATGAGGATAATACCGGGCAAGCGGCTGAATGAAATTTTTTATTCTGAGCAGACAATCTTCAGCACTGTAATTATTCTTTTTAAGTGCCCAGATCGTTTCTCTCAACGAAGCAATAATATCTTTTGATGCAAATTTCAGATCGTTCATCAACAGTTTTTTTTCATCGGCACCCATTTCTTTTTGTAATTGTTCTGTATTAAAAAGAACGGCATTTGCATAAGCACCGATATTATCGTGCAGGTCGCGGGAAATGCGTTCCCTTTCAAGTTGTACCCTATGCTCACCCTGCAGCTCCACCATTTTTTTGCGGTATTTAATATTATTAAATCGGTTGATGGCGTAAGATGTGACAGTTACCAGAATAATGGCGATGAGTACAAAAAACCACCAGGTTTTCCAAAAGGGCGGATGAATGGTGATCCTGATCTCTTTCATAGGCCTGGCACCTTTGTCAAAAAAACGTGAGGCATAAACTTTGAAAATATAATTTCCCGGGGATAAAAAATAGCGTACGGTCTGCAACCCGTCATTCTGGATCCATTGGTCATCTACCCCTTCCATTTTGTATTGATAAATGTATTGGTCAGGGTTGTTGTTGGACATTGCAATAAAATCGAATGACAGTGAATTTTTTTGATAAGGAAGATCAAGCTTGTCTATATTCCAAATTGCGCTGTCGTTACCCAACTCTTCATTATTGATTTTTATTTTTGTAAAAAGGATATTGGTTTTTTCTTCAAAAAGATTAATGGAAGCAGGAAAAAAACTGCTGACCCCATTAATACCACCAAAGAAAACCTCACCATCTGTGGCGGTTGCAACAACGCTGGTATTGAATTCATTTTCCTGAAGACCATCTTCTTTTTTTAATTGAAGAATGATATTGCTTTTATTTATTTTGATAACTCCTTTATTGGTGCTGCACCACAGAAATCCTTCTTTGTCGAATACCATTGCATAGATACATTCATCAGGCAAGCCATTATCTTTACTGAGCTGCATCAATATTTTTCCCCTTTCATCGATCTTAAAAATTCCTTTATTGCTGCCTATGTATATGTTGTTCCCCTGGTCGATGGCAAAACACCTTACCATGCCTGTATTTTTAAACGGAATTTTTTTTATAATTTGAAAAGAGGCGGTGTCGACAAAAATCAATTCGTCATTGGCATGAGTAATAACAACCCCTTTATAAATAATCCCGCTCATTATATATGCGCTGTTGACTTTGTGTTCAACTACACTATTGTTAAGCAGGTTAGTTTTGTAAATATTCCTCTGCGATTGTGTTAACGACCGTTTTTCATCCTGGAATAAACAATTGCCAAAATAGTCAATGTTGGGTTTGTTACCCCCCTTATCTGGCATTATAGGATAACTTGTAATGGTCGTGAGATCGTGGCTCAACAGGAAAACCCTGTCCATGCTCACAACAAATAACAGGTAACTGCCGTTGTTTTTTTTTACAATTGTGTTAACTGCAAATGGAATATTTTCTTTTACAGGATCTGCGATCCGTTTTATAAGATGCTGCATGGTATCGAACACCATCAGTCCATTAGTTGACCCAACCAGTATCCTGTTGTTTTCTTTATCTGGCAGAACACTGAGCACATTATTATTTAGCGATACAGTTGAACCATAATACCTGATAGGATAATTGTTTCTTATAATTTTTTTTATTCCGTTTGTGACTGTTTGCAGGTAGAGGTTTCCGAAATTATCTTCCTTGATCCTGGTTATAGATGAGCCGAAGGCGATTGGTTCATTTTGAAAATTGACGATCTGGGATCTTAATTTCTGGATACCCGGATCTGTTTCGAATAACTCACTATTAAAAGAGAGCAGCGTTATGTCCCTCCACGGATAAATGATGCACCGGGATATGGCTACATCTTTTTTTCCCCCGAAAGAAATTATTTTATTTGTATTTGTTGCAAAGTTGTAAAGCTGCAGCGCTTTATGATTGGTGAAAGAGGTCCACCAGATCTCGGTTGAAGATTTTAATTTTAAATTAACGGGTGACATATCCGGAAGCCGGGCGGCGCTGTAAACCAGTTTTCCCTGTTTTAGATCCCATATGCCGATAAGCGAGTTTAGAATAAAAGCTACTTCATGATCGATAATATTATCGGCAAATGTTACCACGCGGCTGGCAGCGTTAGAAGAATCAAATATATCAGCTCTTGTACAGCTTACTATTTTATTATCATTATGGCTAATACCGGTTATGTTCCCATCTGAAAGAAAATAAATAATGCCCTCATCCTCACCGATAAAAAGATCAGGTCCTTTTCCCGACAGTTTGTTGTTGTAAACAGAAAGAAAACTGTTACTGTTGATTTGATATTTACTTATTCCGAGGGAATGACTAAAGAAAAGATCGCCATTGCTGCATTGTAAAAAACGAACAAGCTTATCGTCAGGTAATCCGGGTTGAACAGAAATCCTGACAAAATTTTTACCATCGAATTTTTGTATGCCATTGGGATAACTCAACCAGCAAAAATTGTTCTGGTCGATAGCCATGTCTGCGATCGTTGTTTGCAGCAAACCCTCATTCACACCATAACTAAATGAATTATAACGACGCAGCGGTTGTGCTGTAGCAACTACGGCGTTTATTAAAAAAACGATACAGTATATCCATCGGAATGCTCTCAATAACCAGCTGTTTTACTCCAAATTACGGCATACGTGCCGAATATAAATCTACTCCCCAGGGATTATTTCCCGGGTTATTCCTGCTTGATACATTTGATCATTGGTTCTAAAGCAGAACAATGCCGCAAATATTCTTCCTGTAAAACCTCTTGATAGTAATCAGTAAAGCCTGACGAACATACCGGCATCTCTGCTTTATTGAAAGCTGATCTTACTCCTCCACACATTTTAAAAGCTTAACTGTAATTATTATGAAACAGGTATTTTTTACTTTAGTAACTGTCATCTTATTTTTAAACCTGTCACAGGCACAAACATGGAATGGTAGTGCCGGTACCAACTGGAATGTTGCCGCTAACTGGACCCCAGCCAATGTGCCAGGATGGGCAAGCAGTGTTATCATCGGCAATACCGTTAACAAACCGGCACTGGATAGCAACGTTCGTGTGACAAACCTCGACATGACGGCCGGCAGCGCTCTTAACTTCAATGGTTTTACACTTACAACAAGTGGAACATTTGATGTAAGGGGAGCAACGCTTAATAATACCAATGGGGCAACAGATATAGTAATAACTATCGGAATTGCTGGAGGCTCCGGAAGTAATTACTTTGGCGTGAATATCATAAATGATAACATCACAGTTAGTAATAATGGCAACGGCCCGTTGTATGAAGGATATACAAACGGGAATATTTATAATGGAAATGCTATTTTTAATTATAACGGAACAGGTACTAATTATATCTGCTATAATCAAAAATCCACATTTAACGGTAACCTTACTATAAACCGGACTGTTGCAGGAACTTCCAATATTTTTTATATCGGCTTCAATACTATCGCGGGAAACTTCAGTTATAACAATACTGCGGGTGGTGCAAGCTATATTGGCAGAACTTCAAATACAAAGGGAATCATTAATGGTACTGTAAACATTACAGCCAACGGGGCAGGCAATTCTGCATTTGAATTATTTGATGTAACCAATCTTACTTCCGGCGGCGTGATCTCTGTACAAAATCCGGGTAGTATCGATGTAGAAGATGATACGCTTAAATCTTCGTTAAGTATAACCGGCCTTTCGGGTTCATCACCGGATTATGTACGGCGTACTTCAATCACCGGGGATTTTACGCTTTCGGATGCTGTCGCCAATACCAATTCTTTGTATATGGATGGCATTACTATTAATGGCAATACAAACTATACATTTAATTCTGCGATCAACTCGTATGAGGGTTATCTCAATGGTTGTTTTTATAATGGCAATACAAATATGAATATTGCAGGTACCGGAACCTTCTTTACTTCGTACCAACAAAAAAGCACTTATAATGGGAACCTTACTATTAACAGAACAGTTGCGGGAATTTCTAATATCTTTTATACGGGGTTCAATAGTGTAATTGGTAATTTTAGTTATACCAATACTGCAGGTGGCAATAGTTTTATCGGAAGAATCTCCAATTCAAAAGGAATAATTAATGGTACAGTAAATATTACAACCAATGGAACCGGCAATCCAGCTTTTGAATTATTTGATGTAACCAATCTAACTCCAGGTGGTGTGATCTCTGTTCAAAACCCGGGCAGTATGGATATAGAGGACGATACGCTTAAATCTTCGTTAAGCGTCACTGGCCTTTCGGGTTCAGCGCCAGATTATATACGGCGTAATTCAATTGCCGCAGACCTTACGCTTTCGGATGCAGTTACTAATACCAACAGTTTATATGTAGATGGCAATATTGTTACGGGCAATACAGATTATACTTCCAATGCAGCAATTTCCTGGTATGAGTCATATGCAAATAGTTGTACTTATAAAGGGAATATTATTTTTACCCGCAATGCAGGCACTATCAATTTTGCCTACAACGATACCACATACGTTAATCAAAACCTTGCATTTAATTCAGCCTCCGGGATTGATGTAAATTCTGCCATACAATTTGATGGCAGTGCCTACAGCGCCATCGAGCAGCTTGGCGTTCAGCCGATCGTTATGCCAAGGCTGATCATGAATAAAACCGGTACCGGTAATGTTACGTTGAATGACTCGGTGACCATTACAACAGGTGCTTCATTTATAAGTGGGAACATTTACAGCAGCACTGCCAACAATCTTATTTTCCCCAATAATATCAGTTATACCGGCGGTTCTGCAGCAAGTCATGTTATTGGGCCTGTAACAAAAATAGGCGATGATGTATTTACATTCCCTTTAGGCGGACCTGCATCTTATAACCCGGTTACAATGAGTGCTCCTGCTGGTGTAACCAGCAGATTCAGGGCGGAATACAAAAATCAAAATCCGACTATCGACGGATATAATACCAGTACAAAAGCAGGAAGCTTTGGTTCAGCATTGATCAGCAATGCAGGTTATTGGGATGTACAAAGAATATCGGGTGTAACCAATGTTACGCTCACGTTTGGGTTCAATGGAAATCCTTATGAACAGTATCCAGTTCTTGCCAATTTAAAAGTTGCGCACTGGAACGGTACACAATGGGATGATCATGGTAATGGCGGAACAACCGGAACTTCAGCCAACGGAACAGTTGTAAATTCAACTGCTATAACAAGCTTCAGTCCTTTTACAATCGCAGCTGTGATACCAAGCTACTTCTTCAGTTTCGGTCAGCCCGGATCCGGTCCTGATGGCAATCCTCTTAAATTAAAAGGCATTGGCGGATGGCCGGGCTATATGGTAAAACAATTACCTGCTGGCTCGTATACTGCAGACAGTATTTTTCTTGTGCCCAATGGCAGTACTACCAGTTTCCGCTTAAAAGATATTTATGGTGTGGAAAAAGATACAACAGTCACGGTAACTGCAGCACCAACCAATTACATCACTGTAAATGGTAACGCTACTAAAAATTTTGCGGGATGGCGGCATTTTGTTTACATGACCGATGGCGGTAATAATATCATGGGTGCCATCAGGGATAATGATCTTACACTTGGTAATACAACAATGAATACTTATTTCTCAACGGCCAATGTTGCAACGGCGCCTAACGGAAATATTTATCTGAAAAGAAGTTTTAAAATAACAACACAGTTTGCACCGGTTGGTACAAAGCGGGTAAGATTTTATATCAGTAAAACTGAATACAATAATTTGGTTGCAGCGGATCCGGCTTCTTTTCCCAATGGCATTAACAGTCTTACAATTACTAAATATACAGGACCGTTAGAAGACAGTTTATTCAATCCCATCCCCGGCGGCAATGCGATCATTATACCTAACAGCAGTATAACCATCGCCGATCTTGGAACGATGTATTCGCTTGATGTTGATGTAACGGGCTTCAGTGGATTTTATATCGGAGGCAATCAATCGAATCTGAGTTTGTGCGCAGGTTCGAGTATTTCTATTCCATCCAACGTCATTGGCGCAAGTTATCAGTGGCAGCTAGACAACGGAAGCGGGTATGCCAACATAAGTAATGGCGGTATATATAATGGTGTTACCAGCAATATACTAACGTTGAGCAGTGTGCCAAGTAATATGTATGGTTATAAATTAAGGGCTGTAGTAAATGGAGTAACATTCAGCCAGGAGTATACATTGAAATTTATTGCAACCTGGCAGGGAAATGTGAGTAATGCCTGGGAAAATACAGCCAACTGGAATTGCGGTATATTACCTGATGCCAATACAGATGTAATGATAAATGTTGGGAAGCCCAATTACCCACAGCTTGGCGCCAATGCATCTGTAAGAACATTAAAAACAGCAGCAGGAACTGCTGTAACCGTGAAATCCGGTTTTAATTTAACGATCATAAAATAAAAATAATTTACAACCAATAAAATTCTATGTAGTGTAATTGTTTCAATATTGATGATCAAAACGTTTTTATATTCACTTAATGTGGGTAAAGGAAAATGCTGACTATACCTGTACTTTTTTTGCCGCTGTATTTTTTCGGCTTATCAATATCTTTAAAGACACTCGTATAGTAAGAAAATATCTTTTTGATTTTCATCCTGTACCCGCTGAATATTATTTTTGCACAGCAATGTAGGTATCGGAACAACAACAACGCCGAAATTTTTTGTCAGCCCGATCAACCCCGATAAAAAATAAGTGCCACCACTATCGGATATCAAACTGATTCTTACTGAATGCCTGTATAAGAGAAGCTGTTTTATCTGCTGTGTTGTAAAAATCTAAAATCAATAATTATTATCTGTTGCAAGCAGTATAACCTGTCTGGGGTATGCTGTTGATGTTTGCAAAGGCAGCCACAGGCAATGCTTTCGGCGGGGTAACATGATTATGCGATTTTTAAAAATTACGATACATTTTACATTTGTATTGCTCAATGCAACTGCTGAATACAACAGCATTCGTTTTTAAATCTGATCATCAAACAAAATGACATGAAAAAATATTTTCTTTTTCTGGCGACATTTATATTCTTTTCCGTCAGCATTTTTTCACAGAATGTAGGCATTGGTACTGCTACGCCGGTACATAAATTGGATGTAACAGGCAATATACATTCAAGCGGCAATATGTATGCAGACGGAAATGTTGGTATTGGTACAGTCAACCCTGCTTACAAACTACAGGTGAATGATGGCGCACTTGCTTTTTTCAGTACAACAGATAACAGGACATGGGTTTTTAATTACAACAGCTCAAATAGTTATTTTCAATTGCTGGAAGATGGCCTTGCCCGCATGACGATAGACTATGGGGGCTTTGTAGGTATTGGAACGGCTGTACCCAGTTACAGACTGGATGTCGCAGGGTCCATTCATGCCAGCAACGGCTTGATAACAGATGGAAGTGTATCGATAAATGGAAGTGCAGCAATAAACGGATCGCTTACGGTACACAATGGTAAAGGGATTGCTTATAATCCAAATTCATCCACTGAGTTGAAAATTGTGCCATTCACTACCGGAACTTTTACTTCGATACTTCCCGGCAACGGCTTGTCGGCAGAAGGCACTTTTGGGATACCCGGAGGATTTACCACAACACCCAGGGTATTTGTAGGTGACATTGATGCAACAGGAGGTACAGGAGGAGAATTATACCGGGTTCAACTGATCGTGTATGGCTGCACTGCAACCAGCTGCAAGGTGAGGTTGTTGAATACAAGTCCTAACCCGGTTAATTATTCCACTACCTGGAATATGGTTGCGATCGGTAATTAGTAAATGTGAGACAGATCAATGACATTTAAAATGATCGAAGGGCTCTTTACAATCATTACATTGATATAAAGATTTGCAGGCGGTACTGCCAAATTCGCTGATGAGTTTTGTATTGTGTGAATGACATTGCGGGCATTCAATTGATTCGTCTGACTGGTCTGACAATTTTCCCGGCGGAGCAATACCGTATTCTTTTAGTTTTATTTTTCCTGCTTCCGTCATCCAGTCGGTGGTCCAGGCCGGACTTAACACTGAAGTAATGATTACGTTTTTATAACCATGCTCAATCATAGCGAATTTAATGTTCATGGCAATCATGTCCATAGCGGGGCAACCGGAATAAGTGGGTGTGATGATAATTTCGATCCCGCCAGCCCCTGAAGGGGAGCCAGAGTTCAATAATTTTACGTCTCTGATAATACCGAGGTCTATAACTGATAACACAGGAATTTCGGGGTCAACTACTTCTTCAAGTATCTGCCATATTTTTTGTTCTTCTATATTTTTTATTTCAGTCATTTAAAAAGTGCTTCAAACAATCATTCTCTGCAAGTCCTTCTCCGGAGGGATTTAGGGACGCCGTCTCTACCATTCGCTGCCGGGATAAGCTCTTTGTATATATTGTAATTCTGTAAGAATGAAACCCATGTGCTCTGAATGCCTGCCTTCTTTGCCGCCACTTTGCATAAATATTTTTTCAGGAATGAGCAATGTTGCCTCATCAAAAACCGCTTTGATCTTTTTCATCCAGCCATCTTTCAACAAACTATTATCAACAGCAATTCCTTCTTTGATGAGCGCGGATTCATAAACTGCATTTTCAAATAGTTCGCCGGTATAAGGCCATAAATTTTCTATTGCAGTGCGCATGCGTTGATTGCTTTCTGCTGTTCCATCGCCGAGCCTGATCACCCATTCGTTACTCCACCTTACATGATAAGTAACTTCTTTCAAAGCTTTAACAGCAATAGCTGCGAGTTGTTCGTCTTTACTGTTTTGCAACTGTTCATATAGCAGGTACTGATAGTTGCTGAAAATAGATTGTCTTAAAATAGTTTGTGCCCAATCGCCATTGGGTTGCTCTGTCAGTAAACAGTTTTTAAATTCTCTTTCTGTTCTTAAATAAGCAAGACTGTCTTCAGTGATATTGTCTGTTGATTGTATTGCTGAATGGTTGATCAGCGTTGCAGCATACTGATAAAAATTTCTTGATTGGCCCAACAGGTCCAGGGAAATATTGGTGATAGCGATATCCTGTTCCAGTACCGGCCCATGGCCACACCATTCACTGTTGCGCTGGGCGAGGATGAGGGTATTGTCGGCTTGCAAAAGATTATACTTAATTAAAGACTCCATATTGTAATTGGGAATTTGGAATTAGGTTTTAATTGCGTTACTTTAATTGTTGTTTCGATTTATCTAATTAGGCGATGTAACCATTAATAAGTTTGAAAACGAGTTCGCACTTTTTTTCTCCTGTTTTTAAATCTTCATGTGAAATATAATTTTCATCAAAGGCAGTCGATAGATGTTCCATTGTTTCTGTTGTCGATCCTCTTGCAATAATGAAAAAATTCCTGGTATCGGTAAAAGTATATCTCCCATAACCTTCGGCGATATTTGCCGTTATTGATCTTGAACAACGGACGATCTGATTCGACAACAAAAATTTTTCAGCAACGGAAATTTTTTAATTAATTCTGAGATAAAAATCCGAAGCAATCTTGCTTCCTTGTAACACTCCAGATCTTTATAACCTCTATAATGCATCATACTCTTCACCTAATTACTAATTACAAACTCCTTGCTTCGGGTCCTACATATGATTCACTTCATCAGGCAGATCATAAAAAGTAGGATGGCGGTAAACTTTATCATTGGCGGGTTCGTATAAGCTTTCTGCTTCATCTGGATTAGAAGCATGAATGAATTTTGATTCCACTACCCAGATGCTGATACCTTCCTGTCTTCTTGTATAAACATCTCTTGCATTTTCAACAGCCATTGCTGCATCTGCTGCATGCAGACTGCCGACATGTTTGTGATCGAGCCCCTGTTTGCTGCGGATAAAAATTTCCCATAAAGGCCAGGACCTTTCTGCAACTTCTGAAGAAGTGCTGGATTTATTTGATTCACTACCACCAACATTTTCTTCGGGGATGTCGCCGTAATAATATTTTTGAATTATGATATTCATGATAATTGAATGTGCTTAATTTGAATTGATTTTTTTATCTCGTCAATAAACCGGTCACGGATATTTTTTGATACGGCAGAATTTTCCAGTTGAAATTTATACATTCTTTCAGGATGCCATTGCACGCCGATAAAAAATGCTTTGTCTTTTTTATCAGACCATTCTATTCCTTCAATCGTTCCGTCATCTGCAAAACAATTTATTTTTAATCCTTTACCCAACTGATCAATTGCCTGATGGTGCGCACTATTGACAGCAGTTCTTTCAACAGTTGCAATATCAATAAGCAAACTATTTTTTTCTATATTGATGCCATGTGCTTTGTCGTAAGGTTTATTATCGGCCCAATGAACTTCATTTAATGTCTTACCAAGATCCTGTTTCATATTGCCGCCAAGAATACAATTGATCAATTGAAAACCGCGGCAGATGCCGAGTATCGGAATTTCTTTTTTCAAAGCACTGTTGAACATGGCTGTTTCAAATTCATCTCTTTCTTTTTGAAAAACGGCAGGTGCATTGTCATAATCAGTTTTATCATTTCCGTAAAACGGTGGAAACATATCAATACCACCCGACATAACCAATGCATCAATAACCTCGTGTTCATTTTTATCTGCTGCCGAAAGTCTGATCACTTCAATATCCTCATTTCCCTTTAGCCAGTTAATATAATTCTGATTTTTGATTTCGGTGCCGGTATATGTGAGGCCGATCTTCATTTTTTATTACACAGATTTTAAAACAGATTACACGGATTTCATAAAACATCTGAAATTATAATAACTTTAAACGTCTTAAACCTTTTGAACGTCTTAAACCTTTCTTCACGCCGCATTTTTTTTACTGCGTTCTTCTTTTTTTGCAGCGTACGCAATGGCCGCTTCTCTTACCCACGCACCTTCTTCATGTGCTTTGCGTCTCGCTTCCAATCTTTGTTTATTGCAGGGGCCATTTCCTTTTACAACATTCCAGAATTCATCCCAGTTGATTTCGCCCCAGTCATATTGCTTTGTGGTTTCATTCCATTTAAGTTTGTCGTCGGGTAATGTCATGCCCAGCAGCTTTACCTGTTCAGCAGCCATATCAACAAAGTTCTGCCGCAGTTCATCATTTGTTTTTCTTTTGATCTTCCATTTCATGCTCTGGTCGCTGTTGGTAGATTCTGAATCCTTTGGACCGAACATCATCAGGCTGGGCCACCACCAACGGTTGATCGCATCCTGGCACATTGCTTTTTGTGCCTGCGTTCCTTTTGAAAGAACCAGCAGACTTTCAAAACCCTGGCGCTGATGAAAACTTTCTTCTTTGCAGATCCGCACCATTGCTCTTGCATAAGGACCATAAGAAGTTCTGCAAAGCATTACCTGGTTTAAAATTGCAGCACCATCCACCAGCCAGCCGATGGCACCCATATCTGCCCAGGTGAGTGTAGGATAATTAAAGATGGAAGAATATTTTGCTTTACCGCTGTTGAGATCGTTGACCATTTCATCGCGGCTCATACCAAGCGTTTCAGCGGCACTGTATAAATATAAACCATGGCCTGCTTCGTCCTGGACTTTGGCAATAAGAATGGCTTTACGTTTTAGTGATGGCGCTCTTGAGATCCAGTTGCCTTCGGGCAACATTCCAACGATCTCACTATGTGCATGCTGGCTTATCTGACGGATGTTTGTTTTACGATATGCATCCGGCATCCAGTCACGCGGTTCAATCTTTGTTTCTGCATCAATTTTATGCTGGAATAATGTTTCGAAATCGGTTACGGGCATAGCACGTTGTTTGTACAAAGTTAAGGCAGGAAATGTGAAGATGTGGAAATATCAGGATGTGGAGATGTGAAAATATGTAGATGTGCAGATATGAAAATGTGGGCGAATAAAAAGAAACCATTTGTAAATCGAAGGCATTTACACATTTACACATTTACACATCTTCACATTTTCAATCGCGCTACTCATCCAGCAATGATTTTAGAAAAAGCACCTGATATTTTTTACCGTACTTAATGGCTTCAGCAGTTCTGGGTTTAAAATCTTCATATTCAGCTGTGGCCAGATCTTTAGCGGTTAATTCTTTATCATCTGCTTTTACAGTGCTTTTGAATATTCCCTTTGCATTGAACCACATTCTTGTTTCCCGCTGTTTACCTTCTTCGGCTTCGGTAGAAAAAAAGAAAACGAGTTTACCATTTTTGTACAGATATTCTTCACTGGTCAATAAAGATGCTGTTCTTCTCGAGACTATTACTTTCAACAATACAACTTTAGGATCGCGTTCTTTGCTGCTGATGTGATTGGGATCATCGTCATACCAGAAGCTCGTAGTTTCCTGGTACACACCTAATGCTGGCCAGCTCTTCATATTTTTGTTGCTCGTCCATTCATTGCAATACAATGGCCCTTCCATTCCATGTTCTTTTGATTCTTCGATCCGTTTGTTTACATCCTGGTAATGTTTGCGGATGTCATTTTCAGTTTGCGCCGCAGCAATGAATGAAAGGCAGGTAAATAGTATCAGCAAATATTTTTTCATAAAACAAATGTTTAAATATTATACGATGATAAATAAAATTCAGCGATCTTATCTTTTAAACAGGCGCTTACTTATTTTACTCAGTAGCTCTTCTTTATAATTCTTGCTTACCGGTAAAGTGCTATTTTCAAGTCTGATCTCGTTTACGTCAATGGACCTGATAGCATTGATTGAAACCAGGAAAGATTTATGAATGCGGATAAACAAATGAGCCGGCAGTCTTTCTTCAATCCCCTTAAAAGTAAGGTACGCTATATATTTTTTTTGATCCGTATGTACAATAATATAATTCGACATGCCTTCTATATACAGCACATCATTCATGGCGATCTTCTCAATTTTCTGATTGCATTTTATAAAAAAATAATCATCCGATGCAGAAACTTCATGCCTTGTTTTCAGGCCGAGAAATTCCTGTGCCTTGAGTGCTGATTTTAAAAAGCGATTGAAGCTGATCGGTTTTAATAAATAATCCAATACGTCCAGTTCATATCCTTCTATTGCATATTCAGGATAGGCTGTTGTGAAAATAACTGCAGGCAATGCCGGTGAATTTTTTATAAAATCAATACCGGTAAGTTTCGGCATCTGAATATCAAGGTAGATCAGGTCGATCTTCTTTTTTTGCAGCCACACAGATGCTTCCAATGCACTTTTACATTCTGCCACCGGATACAGAAAATCAATTTGACGGATATGCTCCAGCAGTCCGTCGCGGGCTATCGGTTCATCATCCACTACCAGGCAATTGATCATACACTGATTTTAAGTATTGTTTCAAACATATTTTCCTGCTGATCCACAATAAATTCATACTGCCCGGGATATAGCAGGTCAAGTCTTCTCCGCAGGTTTTGTATACCCAGCCCGCCCGAGTTAAGCAGGTGGCTGGTATCAGATTTTTTATCACAGGTATTAAAAACCTTTATCAGAAAATCCGCATCATTTTTATATTGCAACGAAATATGAATTATGTTTTCAAGGGCTGTTTTAAAATTTGAAATATGTTTAAAGGCATTTTCAACAACGGGTAAAAGCAGTAATGGCGCTACCATAAAACCGGTTAAGTTATCATCGATCTGCAGTTGGATGTCTGTTCCTTTTTCCATCCGTAGCGTTTGCATGGCTACATAGTTTTTAATGTACTCCACTTCTTTTTCAATATCGATCTTATCCGTGATGCATTCATACAATTGATACCGCAGCATTTCTGAAAGTTTTTCAACAGACGCCCTTGCCTGTATATTTTTCTGGTCGATCTGAAAATAAATTGTATTCATTACATTAAATAAAAAATGCGGATTTACCTGCGACCGTAAAAAATTCAATTCAGTACTTATCTTTTCTTTTTCTACGATCCTCAATGTCTTTTCCATCTGAAACCGGTTGCTCATAATTTTTAATGCAACACCCAATGCAATACTGATCAGCATAACCAGCACAATTACATTAAATATCAGCAGGAAATACGGAAGGGATGGAAACAATGCTATTCCGGTGATCAGATGATAAACAAACTGGGTTATCAAATAATCGCAGAGCGAACTAAGCAATAACAAAGCAATTGCAGCCAGGAAAAAACGGAGGAATTGTTTTTTGTAAATAAACCCCGGAACCAACCAGCTGCCTGCCAGATAAAAAGAAGGAAAGCAACAAGCCGTTAATATAAAAGTAGGAACCAGCTGAGCGAGTAAGGGTGTTTTATAATCATAATATAAAGTTGCAATCAAAAGAGAAATAACGATCCAGATGATGATGTGAACGATCTTATATTTCACCACCCAGTTCCTGAAGTCAATATGCATTGGTTGTTTTTTAGTAAAATACAAAATAACAGCAAATACCGGAAGGTACATTTTCTGTTGTCAAGTATAAACAGGCTTTCGTCAAGAATACTTTCAGACTTGCATAAATACACAATTTAAAGTAATGCGGAACACTACTTTTAGCAGGTAGTTTTTTTAAAAAGAAATAAGCAAGCATTAAATTTTTATTTATGAAAAAGAATTTTATCCTTTTGTTATGTCTGGTGATTTTGAGTTTGAATGCACACGCACAGGCGCCCGTTGAATGGCAGAAACTTTTTGGTGGAGCAGGTACAGACGGATTCGATGATTATAATATTAAGCAGACAACAGATGGCGGATATATTTTATCAGGAACTTCATCTTCTTTCTCTTCCAATAGCGGTACGCTTACGGGCTTTATCAATATGGGCGGCGATGATGGCTGGATTATAAAAGTTGATGCCAGTGGAAATACAAGTTGGCAAAAATTACTGGGCGGTGCAAATGACGATGGACTATACAGTGTTCAGCAAACTACTGATGGAGGTTATATCGTTGCAGGTATATCCGGATCTTCCAATACCGGTACGCTGGCCGGTATAAATAATAATGGCGGCATTGATGGCTGGATACTAAAACTTGATGCTGCGGGCAATACGCTTTGGCAAAAATTATTGGGCGGAGCCAATAATGATTATATCTTCAGTATCCGGGAAACTCCTGACGGTGGTTTTATTGCTACAGGCCAGGCCAATTCATCTAATTCCGGAACACTTACGGGTATCAATAATAATGGTGGTCCTTTTGATGGCTGGGTGATCAGGCTTGATGCTTCCGGTAATACCATTTGGCAAAAACTATTGGGCGGCGATAATGATGATGCATTGCGTGAAAGCAAACAGACATCTGATGGTGGTTATATTGTTGTTGGTTTTTCCAACTCGGGTTCGGGCAGTGGTACGCTTGCAGGACTTACCAATCACGGCGGACATGACGGATGGATCTTAAAACTCGATGCTGCGGGAAATACAAGCTGGCAAAAATTATTAGGTGGTAATGATGAGGAATATTTTAACAGCGTTGACCAGGCAACGGATGGAGGTTATATAACGGCACTGGCCAGCCGTTCTTCCAATACCGGAACATTTGCCGGCATTACCAGTAATGGTGGCTATGATGGATGGATCGTTAAGTTTGATGCTATAGGCAATACCAGCTGGCAAAAATTATTGGGGGGCAGCGGCGATGATTACTTTTATGGTTGCCGCCAAAACTCAATGGGAAATTATATCGTCGTTGGTTATTCGATGTCTTCCAATACAGGAACACTTGCCGGTATAACCAATCATGGAAATAACGATGCCTGGTTGTTGGAACTGAATGCATCAGGAGTAACGCAATGGCAGGAGCTGATCGGCGGCAACGATCATGATTATTTATACAGCATACAGCCAACTTCAGACGGTGGCTATATTGCAGAAGGAGCAAGTAGTTCTTCCAATAACGGAACACTTACAGGCGTTTCAGGAAATGGATTCCAGGATGCATGGTTGGTAAAAATAGCTGCAGGTGTTTTACCGGTTACCCTTGGAGACTTTACTGCAAAAAAAATAAATGAAAATAAAATACAACTCGATTGGTTTACTTTCTCTGAAAATAACAACAGCGGGTTTTATGTAGAAAGAAGCCTGGATAACACAACTTCTTTTTCGAGTATCGGTTTTATTGCTGCAAAAGGAACGAATGGAAACAGCAATCAAAAACTGGATTATACTTTCACTGATAATAATAATCATAAAGGAATTAATTATTATCGCCTGAAACAGGTGGACAGGGATGGTAAATTTATCTATTCAAAAATTCTTGGCATTAACTTTAATGATAAACTTTCAGTTCAGGTATTTCCGAATCCTGTAACAGATCATGTGACTATTAATTTTGAAGGGCTGGCCAGCGGACAATACCAGGTTGATATGACTGCATTAAATGGAACAGTTTTATCATCCACACGTTATTCAATTTCAACCGGCATGCAACAGGCTGATTTACTATTGAGCAAATATCCGGCCGGCACTTACCTGATAACCATAACCGATATTTCGGGCAATATATTTCTAAAGAAAAAAATTATAAAGCAATAATTAAAAAATGCGGCAGTTGCTATTGTCAGTCTAATTAAACAGCAATAACAACTGCCTACTTGATATCAAAATCAATCACTACTTTATCTGTTTTGGGATGGCTCTGGCAGGTAAGAATAAAACCCTGTTCTATTTCCTCCTCTTCAAGGCCCCAGTGAACATCCATATCCACTTCGCCTTCCAGCAGTTTTGCTTTGCAGGTGCAGCACACACCACCTTTGCATGCATACGGAAGATCGGCTCCCTGTTGAAGAGCGGCATCTAAAATATTCTCTGAATTAAAACCCAGATCAAATTCAAAACTTCTGCCATCAAGCTTTACCGTTATACTGCTTTTGGGGCCCGTATTGATGATCGTTTTCGGTTCAGGTTTTATAGACTTTATTTGTCCCGGTGTGGTGAAAAGCTCAAAATGAATTTTCTTTTTTTCAATGCCGTTCTGTTCCAGGAAATCTTTTGCACAGAAGAGCATTTCTTCGGGGCCGCAGATAAAAAAATCATCAATTGTTTTATAAGAAATGATCTTACTGAGTTCAGATAATTTTTCTTTATCAATTCTTCCTGCATTAATGGGAGATTCTGCTCTTTCCCTGCTGAGAATATGAATAATGCGGAACCGGTTGATGAATTTATCTTTAAGCGCTTCCAGCTGTTCTTTAAAAACAATTGTATTCTTATTGCGGTTACCATACACCAACGTGAATTCGCTTTGCGGTTCGGTCATTAAGGTAGTCTTGATAATAGAAAATACAGGCGTAATACCACTGCCGGCCGCAAAGGCCAGATAATTTTTTTTATTGGAAGGATGCAAAGCAGCATTGAATTTTCCGGTTGGTGCCATAACGTCAATCAGATCGCCGGTTTTCAGTACTTCATTGGCCCAGGTAGAAAATTTACCGGAGCTGACTTTTTTAATGGCAACCCGCAGTTCATTATCAAAGGGTGAAGAACAGATGGAATAAGAGCGACGATACTCTTCAGCATCCAATGTTATTCTCATGGTGAGGTTCTGGCCCTGTGTAAATGAAAAAGTATTTTTAAGGTCTTCCGGAATCTGAAAGGTAACAGAAACACAATCTGCAGTTTCCTTTTTTATTTCTTTTACGGCCAGTGGGTGAAAATGTTTCAAAGCAATTATTTAAAACACGAATTACATGAATTTTGAGCAATTACACGAATTTAAAACCTGAAATGCCTGAAAGCATTAATGAAAAAAATTCTTAAAAACTGGAATGATCCTAATTAGTGTAACATAAGCAGTATTTTTGCAGGCGATAAATACATTCACTATGCAATTGCAGACTGTAGATACATTCCAGACCCTTTCTCCGGAAGATTTTAAAAAAAATTATTACGACAAGATGAAACCGGTCGTGATAAAAGACCTTGCAAAGCAATGGCCGGCGTATAAAAAATGGAACTGGGATTATTTTATTGATACAGTGGGTGATAAAGAAGTAGGGGTTTACAACAATATTAAAAGTGATGCGTACACGCCCATTAATACGGCTGATGCCTACATGAAATTCGGCGAGTATCTGAAAAAAGTAAAAGAAGGGCCGTTGGACCTCCGCATTTTCCTGTTCAATATATTTCAGCATGCCCCACAGATCGTAAATGATTTCAGCTGGCCGGATACTTATATGAAAGGGTTTGTAAAAAAATACCCCATGCTTTTCGTGGGCGGACAGGGATCTGTTACCCATATGCATTTTGATATCGACCTGAGCCATATTCTTCATACGCAATTCATCGGCAAAAAAAGGGTATTGCTCTTTCCTTATGAAGAGCAATTCAAACTTTACCGGAAGCCCTGGGAGGTATTAAGCGTGGCCAATTATGCGAATTATCATGAAAAATTCGATTATGAGAACTTTCCTGCAGTAAAATTTGCAAAGGGTTATGAAGTGATTTTAGAACATGGTGATACCCTCTTTATGCCGGCTGGTTTCTGGCATCATATGGAATACCTGGAGGGCGGTTTTGCGATGAGCCTCCGTGCTCTGCAAAGCACTGTGGGCGGGAAGTTGCATGGAGTCTGGAACCTGTTTGGCATGCGGGGCATCGACACACTTTTAAAGAAGACATTGCCCAAATGGTGGTACAATAAAAAGAAGCGCAAAGTATACCGGAATGCCGAGCGGGAAATAAATCATTTTAAGAGTATTTAAAAAAAAATTATGTTATTTTAATAAAAACCTTAATTTTACAACCTGCTTGGTTTCTATACTCCTCTAATCTTATTTAAAGCCTGACGGCAATTGGTATTTTGGCATTGCCATATCTTTCATTATTTTATATCCTTTAATTAACTTAATAAATACTAATACTTAGTTTTTAATAGAAAATATTTTACCTTTTTTTCTTGTGGTTTCAGAGGTAAGCAAGGCCGGTGATTTTTATCACTGGCCATCTTTTTTAATACTACCGCCGGTTAAGAAAACTGATCAGGGGAGATAAAATTTTAAAATCATTAATCGTTTGCCTTACCAGTTGTTTACCGGTCAGCAATGCGTTGTCAATGTAATGTATGGCTACAAAACTTTTGCGCTTTATAAACTCGATGGCCGGATTATCATGATCGTATCCTTTTGGCGGCCGGATTAATACAGCAGCGGCGTCTTTTTCAAAACCACCAAAGCGGCTAATGAACTTTTTATTGGTTACAATTTTTACAAATTCCTCAAAGTTATAATCGATCTCCTGCCGCATGTCTTTCAGTTGCTGTGGTTCCGGCATCCAGGAGCCACCACATAAAAAACTTTTTTCCGCATCCAGCTGAAAATAATATCCTGCAAAAGGACTTTTTTTACCGCCTTTTGCAAATACGGCCCCGAAATTAGATTTGTAAGGGCTTTTGTCTTTGCTGAAACGAACGTCTCTGTTTAAACGGAACGTGCAGTCCTTTACCTGGAGCTTTGCAATGTCCGCATCATTTTTAGAAAGCCCTTCTATGATCTCCAAAACAAAATTTTCAAAATCTTCTTTGGCATCCAGGTAAGCATTGCGGTTTGCTTCCATCCAGGGCCGGTTGTTATTTTTTTTAATGTCTTTCAAAAATTTTAATGTAGATGATTTGAACATAGTCTTGTTTTAATTGAAAAAGGAATTCAGCGCAAACCGAATTCCTTGTATTTTGTATTAATTTATAACGTACAAACTTATTTCACCCTTCCCCAGTTCTCACCGCTTTTGATGCGGTAAAGCGTCATTTCACTTACCTTATATTTTTCAGCCATTTTTTTAAAGGTCAGTTTACGGTTAGGGTTTTTGATCATGTCCTTGATCGTTTTTACCTGAACTGCAGTGAGTTTCAGGCCTACCGTTCTGTTTGCCTGCCGCTTCTTATAAGCAATTTTGCTCGGACTATCCTGCTGATGGCTGCTCACTTCTGCAGCAGTGGCCCATTTTAAATTCTTAAAATTATTGTCTGCTTTTTTATGATTATGATGGATAACATAACTGTGTTTCGAAGAAGGTTTTTTGCAGAACAGTTTTGCTACCTCCCGATGCAGGTAAATGGTTCCGTTACTTCCCGCAATGTGGAGGTTTAATGTTTTATAACCGGATGTAAAGGATCCTGTGAGGATCTTTCCATCTTTTAATACATCAGTAATATAACTGGCTGCACGGCCTAAAGAAGAAACTGCGTATTTTTTGCGCAAAGTTTTCTGACCTTTTAATTGAACCTGTTTCCAGGTTTCGCCCGAAAGTTTTTTGATCATACAGCGGAATTTAATTTTTTTCAGGGTTAAGAAGGAACCCGTTAAATATTTACCAGGAAGTCATGGATTATAAATATACAAAATACTTTTTTTAAGTCGGCAGCATTTTTAAAAATTCTTCTTCAGAAATTATTTTGACCGTATTTAATTTTTTCGCTTTCTCCAGTTTACTGCCCGCATCTTCCCCAACCACCAGAAAATTGAGTTTGTTACTTACGCCACTTACAATGCTGCCACCATTTTCTTCTACCATTGTTTCCGCATCGCTCCGTTTCAGTGTAGGTAGGGTGCCGGTGAATAAAAAAGTCTGACCGCTTAATTTATTACTGCCTGAAGAAATCTCTTTCTGTTCGTGTTTTAATTGCAGCCCCAGCTTTTCCAGCTTCATCAACATGGCAAGATTGTCTTCATTGCTGAAAAATAATTGTATGCTGGCGGCAACCTTTACGCCCACATCTTCCAGCTGCTGCAATTGTTCCAGGCTGTAATTTTTAAAATCGAGTAAGTGGGCAACGGCATGGGCTAATGTTTTAGCAGTCGTTTCCCCCACATACCGGATACCCAGCCCGAATATCAACCGGTGTAAGGGCTGGCTCCTGGAATTCTGGATGGCCTGTTGCAGATTGCTGATGGACTTTTCCTTAAAGCCTTCAAGCGCAGCGATCTTTTTAAAATCCATTTCATAAATGCCTGGAATATCTTTGAGTAAACCCAGTTCATAAAATTTCCGCACATTGGCTTCGCCGAAACCACGCATATCCATTGCATCTTTACTAACAAAATGAATAATGCGTTCTACTACCTGTGCTTCGCAATTGATGTTGATGCAGCGCCATACTGCTTCTCCTTCCGGTTTAAACAATTCATCGCCGCACACCGGACAGTTTTTAGGAAATTCAATTTCCGTTTCAGTTCCATCCCTGAGATCGGCCAGTGATTTTACAACATACGGTATTACATCGCCGGCCCTTTCTATTAAAACGGTATCGCCGAGCCGCAGATCTTTTTCTTTTATAACGTCTTCATTGAACAAAGAAAGGGATGCAATGGTAACACCGCCAAGTGGCGTAGGATCTATTTTGGCAACCGGTGTAATACTGCCGGTACGGCCTACCTGGAATTCTACTTTACGCAGTTTGCTGGTTGCCTGCCGGGCCTTGAATTTATAAGCAATGGCCCAGCGTGGATGATGACTCGTCATGCCCAGTTTATCCTGAAGACCGAGATCATTCACTTTAATTACCATACCATCGATCTCATAACCCAGATCGTCCCGCTGCTGCTCAAATTCATTGCAATAATGAATTACATCATCAATTCCTTTGAATACTTTTTTTTCTTTCTGGGGACTTTTAAATCCAAGCTGCCACAACATATCCAGCATACCTGAATGTGTTACAGGTTCTTTATCGCCCGTGGCGGCAACATAACTAACGTGATATAAGAACGCTTCTAAATTTCTTTTAGCTACTTCCTTCGGATCTTTAATGCGTAAACTTCCGGATGCAGCATTGCGCGGATTGGCCAAAGGAGGAAGGCCTTCTTCCGCAAGTTTATCATTGTACTTTTTAAAGTTGGCTTTATTGATCAGCACTTCACCGCGGATCTCGATCTGCTGTATACCATATTCACTGAAGTCTGCAGAAAGCGGCACCGATCTTACCTGTTTGATATTTGTGGTGATCTCTTCGCCTTCAACACCATCACCTCTTGTTGCGCCTCTTGTTAAATGATCATCTTCATAAATCAAGGAGATGCTGGCGCCATCAAATTTCGGTTCCACACAATATTCAACGGTCTCCAGTTTTGAAAGTTCTCTTGCTTTGCGGTCCCAATCCGTAAGGTCTTCTGCATTATAACTGTTTTCTAAACTAAGCATCGGCACCAGGTGGCGGACCGTTGTAAATGCACTGTTGAGGCTGCTTCCAACGCGTTGGGTAGGAGAATCCTTCGTGATAATAGAAGGATCATCAGTTTCCATTTTTTCCAGTTGTTTGTAAATACTGTCGTATTCAAAATCGCTGATCAATGGATCATTCAGAATATAATAACGGTATTCATGAAAGCGCAAAACTTTCCGCAGGGCTGTTGCAGAAAGATTTTTCTTTTTAATGGCAATCTCTGTTTGCTGCTGCAGTTCTTTTGTTTGTTTGGGATTGTACATAATTTGCTAAAAAGCAAATCTAAAAAAATAATCAACTATAGCCGGATGTTTTATTTTAGTAATTGTGACTGTAATTATTTCACCATGGCAACTTTTTAATTCGAAAATTTAAGGTCGCTCATAGCCGCGAGGCTGCGTATTTGTTCCGTCGCTGCACCCGCTTCTTTCGCTTCCAGCGAATCCCGACGTTCGTCGGGACCGAACCGGCTGAGGCTCCTCCACAAATACTGGTGATCGTTCATAGCCGCTACAGTCTTAATGTTGAAAAGAGATAGAATAAAATATTTTTACTCCATAAATTATTTTATTGAAAAGATTCAATGAAAAAAAAGTAACAGGCTGAAAAAAATTATCAATATCAACTATCCATTATCCCCGTCCGGCTGGCGTCAGCCGGGCGGGAATTAATACCAACTATTTCTTTTACGATCAAACTTTTCTATGCCCAGCTTAAACTGAATGCTGCTTTTAAATTGATTGGCCGCCGATCCTGCAACATAGACGCCGATCTTATATTTATCCCTGAACATCTTTACCTGTTTTTCCACGCCGGCAAAGGCTTCCACATAATGAAGATTTCTTTCCTGCGTAAATAAAAAACCGCCACCGGCAACTTCCAGCAGTTTTAATTTTTTGAGTAACGGAATTTTACTGAGAATGGCGCCATTGAATTCGTGAATATAATGGCCTTCATAAAAACGTCTGAATACAGGAAACGTACTATCCAGTGCCTGGAAGGATCTTCCTGGATTGCCAAATAAAAAAGGATCGCCGCGCCGTTCGAATTTATAATCTACCAATTGAAGGTTTTTTGAATTGATAAAACTTCCGGAAGTGATCGTGTACTGTGAAATGCCCGCCAGCCCCAGCTTAACTGTCTGGCTCAAACCGAATTCCAGGTAATCAAAATCAATCACACTATTGAAAACATTGGGTATGCCTTTCCGCCAGGTAACATGCGCAGTAGGAAAAGAAGAGCCAAGGATTATTTTTTCTTTCGGCTCCCGGATATACCGTTGACCGGGTGTATAGCTCAATGTGATGCTGTTGTAAAATGCATTGTATTGCGGAAAGTAGATCGCCCTGTTATCGGTTAAAAGATCCCTGCCTATAAAAGAAGAATCGAGGTTTGCACTGGTTTTGTAACCGGCAACAGAACTACGTTTTGCGAGTTCGAGTTCATTGTTTAAATAAAGTCCGTTTAATAATTCGAGCCCATGGCCGATCTTGAAATTATCATGCTGGTAAACATTACTTCTTTTTAAAACATTGATGTAAGAATCATTTTCAAAAATGAAATCAAAACTTCTGCCGGCTTCAACATGAAAATAACCCCGGTTAAAAGGATTATACATTCTGTTTACATTGATACTGCCCTTCAGATCTTTGTTACGCAAACCGTAATCGGCATCCAGCATTACGGAAATTGTTTTGCGGCTCTTATAAGTTTTAAAAAGATTGCCATCATAACCGATCCTGGGCCCACCAAAATTAATGGGCCGGTATAAAGAAGGAATGGCATCTATAAATATGGTTCTTTCTTTTGCACGGTTGTAAAAAGTCATTCCTTCCATCAGAATTTTTTTGGGAGTAATGGCATTGGTTTTTTTATCGAGTGAATCAAGATATTGTTTGGTATGCGTAGCCCTGAAAGCGCTGTCTTTAAAATGAATGAACGTGATCTCTTTGTCTGTCAGCGGCACTGTCCTTGCCTTATCCCAGAAGCTGCTGTCTTTTTCATAAGCAGCCTGGGCTGTAGCGCTTACTTCATTGCCGAAATAATTTTTAGGAAAGGACCTGTTCAGTTTAAAGTCACTGTATAAAGCAATACTGCTGCCGGAGCTTTTTGTTTTGCCGAATTTTGAAAAATAATTAAACTCCTGTTTGCTGATCATCCAGGCGCTGTCGTTGATCAGACTGTATTGTTGCACAACTTCAAAACGGTCATACTCCGGTGTATGATATCTGGGCAATGTAAAACGGCTGTTTAAAATGACCCAGCTGCTGTCTTCAATTTCTACTTCGCCATCCAACGTGGCATTGGACATCGCCCTTGGATGAAAACCAATGGTATAAATTTTTTTATTGCCTTCATGATAAATATTAACGGTCCTGAATTTATAAGCCAGCAGCCCGCTGTAGCTGATGGGTGAAAGCAATGGAATACTGGCAACGCCAGGCACTTTCAGTAAATTATTATAGAGATTGAAGTCGCCATCGGTGCTGGTTAGATAAAAAAGACTTTCAGCATTGCCTCTTTTTTTTACTGCTGTTCTTTCTTCTTTTATTTTTTGTGATGCAGAAACATCGAGCTTCAGAATTATTTCTGCCATGCTCATATTCAGCATTTCAGCCTGCAGTTTTTTTTGTATACTGTCGGGCAACGGTTTTTTACTTTTTACTTTTGAATTGCCGCTGCTTTGCTGGGTAGCTTTGATGTAAATGCTGCAACTGTAAGCTCCCCCGGCGTTTAGAATTTTTTCTTTTTGATGAATAACATTCTTGATGATCTGTTCTGCGTGGTCTTTAGTCCGCGCCTGCACCTGGACTTCATTTAAGTTTTTTGAATTATCATTTTCCAGTAAAACATTCTGAATTGTTTCTTTATTTACTACCAATGAAATGATCTGTGTTTTATAACCAACAATGCTGATGATAAGATCATATTTGCCTTCTTCCAGCTGCAGTTTATAAGTGCCGTCTTCTTTTGAAACGGTTCCAAACTTCATTTCTTTTACCTGGATACTGGCATAGGCAACGGGTTCCAGCTTGCTGTTGGTTATTTTGCCCGAAACAATGTATTGCGCAAATGTCTCTTCACAAAAAAAAGAAAGGAGTATAATGAATATAAATTTCAAAAGCAGTGTTTGGGTGAAGGCGGGACGAAAGTACTCAGTTGTGTTTGTGTTTATATTTTATATCTTATGTTTAACGTAATTTTAAAACTCTTTAAAAAAATATATTTGCAGCATTCAGTAGATAAAGTTCTATGACAGGAATGCAGTATAATACCAAACAGTTGCCTGAACTTCAAAATTACTTTTAATAAAATTTTTATAGAAACAACATGCCGACAAAAAAAATATCAGTTAAAATTTTGCAATTGACATTGCTTGTTTGTTTTTTTTCTTCCTGTAAATTCAGACAGAAAATAGACCTGCTTGTTTTGCATGCAAAGATCTATACAGTGGATAAACAATTTGATACTGCAGAAGCAATGGCAATAAATGATGGAAAAATAATTGCTGTCGGGAAGAACGAAGACATTCAGAAAGAATACGAAGCAGCAGAAGAAATTAATGCATCAGGTAAATTTATTTATCCCGGATTCATTGATGCGCATGCACATTTTTTTAATTACGGACAAACATTAAATGAAGTAAATCTGGTTGATACTAAAAGCTGGGATGATTGTATCGAACGGATCAAGACATTTGTGAAAGAAAAAAAATTGACGCCCGGGCAATGGTTGCAGGGCCGCGGCTGGGACCAAAACGATTGGGACATTAAAGAATATCCTGAAAAAAAAATGCTGGATAGTTTATTTCCCGATAACCCCGTGATCTTCGGAAGAATTGATGGGCATGCGGCCATTGCCAACCAGGCTGCATTGGATAAAGCCGGCATTAAACCCAATCAGAAGGCTGCTGGCGGTAATATTGAAACAAAAAACAATCAGCTTACCGGAATTCTGATCGATAATGCAGTGGACCTGGTTTCTTCAGTTATTCCTGATGCAACAAAAGAAGAATTGTCTGAAGGATTAATGGCAGCACAGAAAAATTGTTTTGCTGTAGGACTTACCACGGTATTCGATTGCGGGCTGTTGAAAAAAAATATTGATCTTATTGATGAGCTGCAAAAAGCAGGACAATTAAAAATGCGGATCGACGCCATGCTTACCGACAGTTCAGTGAATTATGATTATTATCTGCAGCATGGTCCTTATAAAACAGATCGTCTCAATGTGTCTTCATTTAAATTATATGCAGATGGTGCTTTGGGAAGCCGTGGTGCATGCATGATTAATGAATACAGCGACAAACCCGGATGGCATGGCTTTTTGCTGAAGGACACTACTTATTATAAACAGGTAATAAAGAAATTATACGATTCAAAATTCCAGGTATGCACGCATGCGATCGGCGACAGCGGCAACCGGACGATCTTAAAAATATATGCGGATGTTTTAAAAGGAAAAAATGACCGGCGCTGGCGCATAGAACATGCCCAGGTGATCAATGAAAATGATTTTCATTTTTTTGGCGATTATAATATTATTCCTTCCGTACAACCAACGCATGCAACCAGTGATATGTATTGGGCTGCGCAACGGGTTGGACCGACAGTTATTAAAGGGGCTTATGCTTATCAGCAATTGCTTCAGCAAAATCAATGGATCCCATTGGGTACAGATTTCCCGGTGGAGGATATCAGTCCGTTTAAAACATTTTATGCCGCTGTTACAAGGCAGGACAGCAAAGGTTTTCCTCCAGGGGGCTTTCAAATGGAAAATGCATTAAGCAGGGAACAGGCAATGAGGGGAATAACCATCTGGGCTGCCAGATCGGGTTTTGAAGAAAATAAAAAAGGCAGTCTTGAAGCCGGAAAATTTGCTGACTTTATTATTATAGATAAAGATCTGATGTATTGTGCGCCTATGGAAATACTGGAGGCAAAAATAATTTCCAGCTTTATTAATGGGGAGATTGTTTATAAGAAAAGCCCATAATCAATGGTTCATGGATTATAACAGCAGGAGAACCCTAAGAAAATTTTGCCAATTCGAATAATGTGTTATTTTTACACATTAAACGATTGGGTATGAAAAAAGGGTTACTTCTTTTTGCCTTGCTTTTTATTTGCGTACTTTCAAAAGCCCAGCTGCTTTCCTGGACTCCACAATTTCCCAATGACAATGCAGTCATTAATGTAACCATGGATGCCACACAAGGCAACCAGGGCCTGAATAATTTTTCCGGTCCGGTTTATATGCACCTTGGGGTTATTACCAATCTGAGTGCGAACAGTACAGACTGGCGTTATGTTACAACAACCTGGGGCACTACTACTGCACCATCTGCAACTTATATCGGTAACAATCAATGGGTGTACACAATCAGTAATCCAAGAGTTTATTTTAATGTTCCGGCCGGTGAAACAATTTTACGCGTTGCTTTACTTTTCAGAAATGCGTCCGGATCGCTGGCGCAGAAAAATGCTGATAATTCGGACATGTACATTCCGATATTTCCCGCAGGAACCAATGGCATTCAGTTTACACAGCCCTTTATTATACCACAATACAATATGGTCAATCAAACGATTACGCCAACGGTGGGCCAGTCGGTTCCGGTAACGGCAATTGCTTCGGGCAATGGTACATTGAATATGTATCAGAACGGAACATTGGTGAGTGGGCCATTAAGCGGAGCGTCAACCATCAGCACAAGTATTACTGCGGCTTCGGGAACCAATCAGATCATATCCGAATTGATTCTGGGCGGCATATCTTATTATGATACAGTTCAGTTTTATATAGCACCACCCAACAATATCGCTCCATTGCCAGCAGGTGCAAAAGAAGGGATTAATTATGATGCAAATTGTACTTCCGCCACACTGGTATTATATGCCCCGTTTAAAAGCAATGCTTTCGTCATCGGCGATTTTCCGGGAAGCAACTGGCTTGCATCAGCAGGTTATCAAATGAATAAAACGCCTGATGGAAATTACTACTGGCTTACCATCAACGGACTTACTCCGGGAACCGAATATGCATATCAATACCTGGTTGATAATACTATTTATATAGCCGATCCTTATACAGAAAAAGTATTGGATCCTTATAATGATCAATACATTCCTGCATCAACATACCCAGAAAACAAAGCATATCCTGCTAATGCAAATGTTTCTTCCAGTCAAAATGGATTAATTGGTGTTTTGCAAACCTGTGCCCAGCCTTACAACTGGCAGGTAACTAATTTTACCAAGCCTGATAAAAAGAACCTGATCACTTATGAATTGCTGGTACGTGATTTTGGAGACGCTGCCCCCAATAATTATCAACTGCTCATTGATACCATCAGTTATTTTAAACGGCTTGGTATTAATGCGATTGAACTGATGCCCGTAAATGAATTCAGTGGTAACCTGAGCTGGGGTTATAATCCTGAATTTTATTTTGCGCTGGACAAAGCTTACGGAACAAAAAACAAGTTCAAAGAATTTATAGACCTCTGTCATAAAAACGGCATTGCTGTTATTCTTGATGTGGTGTATAATCATATGGATGCTTACAATGCTCCACAGGGAAAATTGTATTGGGATGCTGTAAACAACAGGCCGGCAGCGAACAATCCGTGGCTCAATCCAACAGCACCTCATCCTTACAGCGTGTTCAACGATTTTAATCACACATCAACAGCAACACAATATTTAGTGAACCGTTCGCTGGAGTACTGGCTCAGTGAATATAAGGTAGATGGTTTCCGTTTTGATCTTGCCAAAGGATTTACACAAACTGTTTCCAATACAACAACGGTAGAAAATTTTGATGCGAGCCGTGTTGCAAATCTGGAAAGATATTACGATCACATTCTTCCATTGTATCCCGATACTTATATGATACTTGAATTTTTAGGAACGCAACGTCCGGAAGAACAGGAATATGCCAACCATGGTTTTATGTTATGGGGAAATAACAACAACAATTACAACCAGGCAACAATGGGCTATGCAAGCAGTTCCGATTTTTCAAAAATTGTTTATAACAGTTCACAGGAAGCATTCAGCATTCCTG
The DNA here is from genome assembly GCA_040003235.1 of Ferruginibacter sp. Taxonomy (GTDB): domain Bacteria; phylum Bacteroidota; class Bacteroidia; order Chitinophagales; family Chitinophagaceae; genus Ferruginibacter. The sequence goes on from JBDUCW010000034.1 coordinate 31,308, forward strand.
CTGAAATGGGCTATATGGAAAGTCATGATGAAGAAAGACTGATGTATAAAAATCTTCAGTTTGGAAATACCTCCGGTGCCTATAACGTAAAAAATCTGGCTACTGCACTCGACAGACAGGCAGCAGCGGCATCTGTTTTCTTTACCGTGCCCGGTCCTAAAATGTTCTGGCAATTTGGTGAAAGAGGGTATGATTTTTCAATTAATTACAACGGATCGAATGTTGCCAATAAACCACCTCATTGGGAATATATGCAGGATCCGAACAGGCTCGCTTTGTACAATGCTTATTCAAAACTGATCAACCTGCGGTTATCCAATCCGGACGTTTTCAACAGCACATCTTTTTTCACGTATGATTTTTATGATAACGGGGGATTGTTCAGAAAATTACAGATCCAGGACCCTTCAACAAGTGGTATTAAAATTACAGTGGTGGCCAACCTGGATGTTGTGCCTCAAACGAGAACAATCACTTTTCAGACCCCCGGTACCTGGTATAATTACCTCAGCAATGGAACCGGAACCGGCGTTAATGGTGCCAGCGGCAGTAGCTTTGCCACCGGAACTACACAAAGCATTTCATTGCAACCGGGCGAATATCATGTTTACCTGTACCACGCATCTTTTGTTTATGATTTTATAGGAGCGGGCAACTGGACCGATCCTGCCAACTGGACCTATGGCTCCGTTCCGCCGACATCCACCATAGCTGGTTCCGTGATCCTGATCAGTCCACAATCAGGGAGTGAATGTATCCTGAATATGCCACTAAACCTGAATTCCGGCGGGAAGGTAAAAGTAGCAGCCAATAAAAATTTTAAGATCACTTTTTAATCTGCCTGATATGGAAACAACAGAAATGCTCACAACAGAAAAAGTACAGAAGCTGAAGACAGAAAAATCTTTACAAACCATACAAAGCGAAGTGGAGAACAGCAACCGCATTGCATTGTCGGTCGATTGCGTGATCTTCGGTTTCGACGAAAATAAATTAAAGGTGCTGCTTATCAGAAGCGATCTTAAAAAATATCACGGTAAATTTTCTTTGCTGGGCGATCTTGTTTATCCCAATGAAGACCTCGATGCTGCGGCCTACCGTGTTTTAAAACAACGTACAGGTTTAAATGATCTTTATCTTGAGCAGGTCCATACTTTTGGAACAGTGGCCCGGCATCCTGCAGGGCGTGTGGTAACCGTTGCTTATTGTTCACTGGTAAATGTGCAGCATCACAAATTAAAAATCCTTGATAATGATCTGCACTGGCATGACGTGAAAACGGTGACTGATCTCGCTTTTGATCATCAGCAGATATTTGATACCTGTTACCAGCGTTTGCAGAAAAGAATACAGGAACATCCGCTGGGCTTTAATCTTCTGCCAAAGAAATTTTCATTACGCGATCTTCAGAATTTATACGAAGCGATCCTTGATACCAAACTGGACCGCAGGAATTTCAGAAAAAAATTCTTTGCCATGGATTTTTTAACCGATCAGGGTGAGATGGAACAGGACGTACCGCACCGGCCGGGAAAACTGTATAAATTCAACTATGAAAAATATGAAAAGCGTAAAAAGAAATGGGTGGGAATTGATTTCTAAAAAACTTACCGGCTTTTTGCGCTGGTTTCAATTGAAAGCAGCGTTTTATTTTTAAAAGCTGCCTTAATGACGAAAAGAATTACGGTGACGTTAAACATAAAGCCAGTATTGTAAAAAAAACATTTGACAAAATGTTAATAATATAAAAAAATGCTTTAGTTTGCGTCCAATTTACACAATGCCATTTGCGTAAAAAGTACACATTTAGATTTCTTCTTCAATTTTAAACGATAAACGCTGCAAGTATGAAAAAAATTAGTTCCGATTCCTGCCGTTTTTTGCTGCAATTGATTATCCTGATGCTGATCGGCGCAGGAGGCTTTGCGCAAACAACTCTCAGCGGTAAGGTTACCAATTCAAAAGACGGTACACCGGTTCCGGGTGTTACTATTACAGCCAAAGGAACAAAGACCTCTGTTCAATCAGATGCCAACGGATCTTTTCAAATCAATGTTCCTGCAGGCACAACAATTTTACAATTCACTTCTACCGGATTTACGCCGCAGGAAATTTCCATCAGTGGGCGCACTTCATTTACAGTTAACATGATTCAAAACAATCAGCAACTGAATGAAGTTGTGGTTGTGGGCTACGGTTCTATCAGAAAGAAAGATGTTACAGGATCTGTAATCACAGTTGGTGAAAAAGATTTTCAAAAAGGAACTATCAGCACGCCTGAGCAAATGATTGCGGGTAAAGTTGCCGGTGTTTCTGTTATCTCCAATGGTGGTCAGCCAGGTTCGGGAAGCACTATTCGCATCCGCGGTGGTTCTTCACTCGCTGCAAGTAACGATCCTTTAATTGTAATTGACGGCGTTCCGCTGGATAACAATGGTGTTTCGGGAGCAGGCAATGCCTTAAGTTTTGTAAACTCAAACGATATCGAATCCTTCACCATTCTCAAAGACGCTTCTGCAGCAGCTATTTACGGCACCAGGGCTTCCAATGGTGTTATCTTAATCACAACTAAAAAAGGTCTGGGTGGCAAATTGCGTGTGAGTTTCAGTTCGGTAAATTCTATTGCAAAAAATATTAATAATGTAGATGTGCTGAGTGCCGATCAGATTCGTTCTGTTGTAAATGCAAATGGTTCGGCGGCTCAAAAAGCGATGTTAGGCAATGCGAATACTAACTGGCAGGATGAAATATACAGACCAGCTTTTGGCACTGATAACAATATCAGCATCAGCGGTGGTATAAAAAAACTTCCATACCGTGTATCGATCGGATATCAAAACCAGGACGGTGTGCTAATGAGAGATAATTTTCAGAAAGCTTCACTGGCAGTGGTTTTGAATCCAACTTTTTTTGATAACCATTTGAAAGTAGACATTAACCTGAAGGGAAGTATGGAAACAACGCACTTTGGACCAACAGGAGCAATCGGTGCAGCTATTTCTTTTGATCCTACGCAGCCGATCTATAACACAAATAAAAGCAACCGTTTTATGGGGTATTACGAATGGCTTGATCCCAACTCCCTCACGGGTTTGAATGCGCTTGCAGGAAAAAATCCGGTAGGCATTTTAAATGCAGGGGACAACATTGGCAAACCTTCAAGAAGTATTGGTAATATCAAGTTTGATTATAAAGTGCACTTTTTACCAGACCTGCATGTAAATGTAAACGTTGGTTATGATGTGGCTACCGGTAAAGGAACTACTTATCAGTCTGACAGTGCCGCATCATCTTATGTAGCGGGTGGTAAAGGCGGTTCACGAAGCCAGTACAGACAGGAACAGCGGAATTCATATTTTGATTCATATCTTAATTATGTAAAAGAAATTAAATCTATTAAAACCCGGATGGACCTTACTGCAGGTTATTCTTACAATGATTTTTTGAATACTTATTATAATTTCCCTGCTTATTTTGCATCAGGAGCGCAGAACGGCAACCTTCCGGGTGTTCCTTTTGATAAACCGGAGCACACTTTGGTATCTTTTTTCGGACGCGGTGTTTTTTCTATTTACGACAGGTTTACCTTAACCGGAACTATACGTCGTGATGCATCATCACGTTTTGGCCCGAGTCACAAATGGGGTTCATTCCCTTCTGCAGCATTTGCATGGAAATTGAAGGATGAATCTTTTCTTAAAAGCAGCAAAACCGTTTCTGATCTGAAACTGCGTATTGGATACGGCGTTACCGGTCAGCAGGATGGTATCGGCAACTTTGAATATCTGGCAAGGTACAGCCTGAGTAATCCTGGAGCAACTTATCAGTTTGGCAATACTTATTATCAAGGCTACCGACCAAGTGGTTACAATCCAGAAGTTAAATGGGAAGAAACTCATACTACCAACCTTGCGCTCGATTATGGATTTCTGAACAACAGGATCACCGGTAGTATTGACTTTTATTACAGAAAGACAATCGATCTGCTGACCTCAGTTCCAGCACCCGCAGGGACGAACTTCTCAGCCTACATATTATCAAACGTAGGAAATCTGGAAAATAGAGGTGTTGAATTCAGTATCAATGCAGAACCGATCCGTAAAAAAGATCTTACCTGGGACCTGGGCTTTAATATAGCGTATAATAAAAACAAAATACTTAAGCTGACTGTATTGAAGGATGATCCAAACTATATTGGCTTTCCAACTGAAAACATCAATGGTGTTCAGGGTTTTGCTTTCCTGAATTCAGTAGGAACTCCAAGAAATACTTTTTACCTGTACAAACAAGTGTATGATGCCGCCGGCAAGCCAATTGAAGGATTGGTAGAAGACCTGAACAGGGACGGCATCATCAATGAAAATGATAAATACAAAAGCAAGGCTGCTGACCCTAATGTGTTCCTTGGATTCAGCACCCAGGTTTCTTATAAAAAATGGAACTTCGGTACAACTTTGAGAGCCAGCTTTAATAATTACGTTTACAACAACGTATTCAGTAACAATGGACGTTTAAACCAAATCACAGGTAATTCCGTAATTGGAAATGCTTCATCCAATTATCTTGAAACAGGATTCAAAGGCAACAGCGATCTTGAAATGCTAAGCGATTATTGGCTGGAAAATGCTTCTTTTTTAAGAATGGATAATGCAAACGTGGGGTATAATTTTGGAAAAATAAGAGGCAACAAAGCCAACCTGCGCGCCAATCTTAACGTTCAGAATGTGTTTGTAATCACTAAATACAAAGGACTTGACCCTGAAATCGGCAACGGCGTAGATAAGACCATTTACCCGCGTCCACGCATTGTTTCATTGTCATTGAATCTGGATTTTTAATAACACGAAGCCTAAATAAGTCATATGAAAAAGAATAATTTTAAATTAGTGTTTATAGCTTTTGTTGCCGTTTCGGTAATAACATCGTGCACTAAAAAACTTGAGTTGCAACCAACCAACGATGTAACAGCAAACATTGTGTACAGCACACCGCTTGGTTACAAACAGGCCCTGGCTAAAATATACGCGGCTATTGCGGTTACCGGAAATTCGGGTAGTGGTGGCGGCAGCCCAGATATTCCACCACAAATTCTGTCCGATGAAGGTAATTCTGATTTCCTTCGTGGCTACTGGTATCTGCAGACACTTAGTACAGACGAAGCCGGCTGGACTTATTCCAACAACACTGACCCATTAAATATTCACCAATTATCGTGGTCGGCTATCAACCAAACAGTTGCGGGGGCTTATTATCGCTCTTATTTCCAGATTACATTGGCCAATGATTTCCTTCGTGAATCAACGGATGATAAATTAAGCAGCCGCGGTATCAGTGGATCAAGCGCTGACAGTATTCGTGGTTACAGATCGGAAGCAAGATTTTTAAGAGCATATCAATATTCCATATTAATGGACATGTTTGGAAATGTACCAATGGTTACCGAAGCGAACGCCATCGCTTCCGGACTTCCTTCACAGATGCAGCGTAAAGATGTTTTCAATTTTGTTGAAACTGAACTGAAAGCATTGGAAACAACCTTGCCGGCTCCAAAAACAAATGAGTATGGTCGTCTTGACCGTGCTGCTGCCTGGGCATTGCTTTCACGCATTTATCTGAATGCACAGGTTTATACAGGAACGCCGAGATTTACAGACGCCATCACTTACTGTAATAAAATAACAGCCGCGGGGTACAGCTTGCATCCAAAATATTCTGAGTTAATGCTGGCTGACAACAATCTGAATACTGACGAATTTATTTTTACCATTCCTTATGATGGAACCAACACGCAAAACTGGGGCGGTACTACTACATTAGTTCACGGCCCCGCTGGTGTTCCAGCATCACTTTCAGGTCTGAGTGGCAGCTGGAATTGCATCCGCGTAACACAACAGTTTGTTGCACTTTTCGGAACAGGCGATATACGTGGCCAGTTTTATACCAACGGTCAAAACCTGGTTATGGCTACGTTATTAGGAACACCAACTGACGGTTACTCTTCTACCAAATTCAGAAACGTAACAAGAACTGGTGCTGCAGCTCCTCATACAGATCCTGCTGGAAACTGGTCTGATGTTGATTTTCCTCTATTCCGCCTGGGTGAAATTTATCTGATTTACGCTGAAGCAGTTTTGCGTGGCGGGGCAGGTGGTAGCAGAGCAACAGCATTGGGTTATATCAATCAATTGCGTACCCGTGGTTATAATGGAACTTCTGGAAATCTCAATGACGTTGATCTTACAACTGATTTTATTCTGGATGAAAGAGCGCGCGAACTTTTCTGGGAAGGGCAACGCCGTACAGATCTGATCCGTTATAACAAATTCACAACAGGCGCGTACCTTTGGGCCTGGAAAGGTGGCGTGGCTTCAGGTACAGCGGTTGCAGATAAATACAACCTGTTTCCAATTCCATCCACAGATTTATCAGCAAATCCTAATCTGGTTCAAAACCCCGGCTATTAATAAAAATAAAAATTGTTCGATATGAAAAATTTAATCAAAATGTTGTCTGCCGTGTGCATGGTAGCATTGGTATTTGCTTCTTGTAAAAAAGAAGAAAACAAAACCACTTATACAGGTGGAACATCACCAGTGTTAAGTGCCAACGTCACTACAACAATACCGCTTAGTTTTCTTACAAAAGATAACGAAGCTGTAAAATTAATGTGGACTAACCCTAATTACCAGTTTAGTACCGGCATCAGTTCACAAGATGTTTCTTACCTGGTTGAAATAGACACCGCAGGTAAAAATTTTACGAGTGCGAATAAAATTTCTCTTTCTTTAAGTAAGGATCTGTCCAAGTCTTTTTTACAAAGCGAGTTAAATGATCTGTTATTAAACACATTGGTATTAACTGCGGGCAAGACTTACAATATTGAAATTCGCCTTACTTCTACATTGGCAAATAAATCAGTACCGATGACATCAAACACCTTAAAGTTTGCAGTTACTCCGTATGCTATTCCTCCAAAAGTAGCTCCACCAACAACCGGTCATTTGTACCTGGTAGGAAGCGCTACTGCAGGCGGATGGAATAATCCCGTTCCAGTTCCTACACAGGAATTTACACAGTTAACTCCCTTGACTTACGAACTAACTGTTGCACTCGCAGGTGGAAATGAATATTTGTTTTTGCCTTTAAACGGCGACTGGGGCCACAAATATGCATGTAAAGTTAGTGCAGGAGGTGTAACAAATACAGGTGGCGATTTTGGATTCGATTTCAGTGATAATTTTCCCGGCCCAGCGGTGAGCGGT
>JBDUCW010000245.1:0-3756 GCA_040003235.1 Ferruginibacter sp.
ATTGAGATACGGATCGAAAACCATATCCACCGCAGGATATATGGCAGTTTCGCCTTTATCATTCACCGCAACAATTACCGCGATTTCTTTACGTATGACCACCATTTTTTCAAGCACGGCCGGACTATCAAACCCTTTGGAAATATCTTCTTTGGTTTTTAATAACTGTACTCCGCGGCCATCATAACCACCCATACCGATCTTATGAACAGCAGGTAAAAAATCAACATGCTGCTGCAGTTCATTTAAATTATCGGTGATGATAAATGCAGCAGAAGGAATGGAGTGATCTTTATAAAACTGTTTCTGTAAAATTTTATTTTTGATGATCTTCAGCGCTGCCGGTTTAGGATAAATTTTTACGCCTTCATTTTCTAATTTTTCCAGCGCTTCCACATTTACCGATTCTATTTCAATGGTAATGGCATCGAGGCCTTTTCCGAAATTGTAAACGTCATCAAAATTATTTATATCGCCTTTTATAAAATGATGACACAAATGAGCTGCGGGACAGTCATTGTCATTTTCCAGCACAAAGGTTTCTACAGGATAATTTATAGCAGCCTGTAATAACATTCTGCCCAGTTGTCCTCCTCCTAAAATGCCCACTCTTTTCATAAACAATTATTAACCGTGAAGATACTGATTTGGTAATTTGATGATTTGGTAATTTGGAGATTTTTTAAATTCGTAAGCGTTTTTTAGATTTTTGTAAATACTTTGGCTCAAAAGAATTTAATTTCGAATAACTCATTCAACTCATAACTTATAATTCATCACTCTCAACTCTTAACCTGTTTCCATTTCGCTTTATTCATACAAAAAAATGCAATGCTGAAAATACTGATCCAGTAAATCCATTCATTGCTCCAGGCCCAGAGCAGTTGCACTTTCAGGTATTTTACAAAAAAGGTTGTGTACAATAAATAAAGTGTGATCGCCACAATTTCAATGATCAGATTTATTTTCGTCTGCCCGGTGCCGGTCAAACTGTTTAACCAGACAATACTGATGCTCATGAACAATAATGCTGTACTGGCTATGCGCAAAACCGGAATTCCCTTTTCAACAAAATCATTTCCCTGGCCGAACAGGCTAAAAAAAGCATGCGGAAAAAGATTGATGATGCTGGTCATGATAAGCGCTGAACAAAAACTGAGTAACATTATTTTTTTAATGGCGGTCATCACTTCATGATTTCTTCCCTGGCCTACAAGGTTGCTGATGATGGTATTGGTGGTATTGGCAAAGGCCCACACAATTACACCGGCCATGCCGAAAACATTGCGCATAATATTGCTGATGGCTTTATCATCCGCATCATAATTTGCTTCGATCATAATAAAAAATATGAGCCAGGTTGCCAGGCTGATCACAAACTGCAATACCAAAGGCGCTGAAAATCTCAACAGTTCTTTCGATACCGGTTTGTTGTAAATATATTTTTTAAAGAGATCAAAACGTTTGTGCAGCTTCAGTTTAATAATTACTCCAAAAACCACGATCATTCCTGCAATTTCAGAAATGGCTGAGGCAACAGCCGCGCCATTAAAACCCATTTGTGGAGAACCAAGCCTGCCTTTGATGAGCGAATAATCAAAAAAAATATTGATGAGCGCTTCAAAAATAAAACCGATCATCAGAAAACGGCTGTTGAGTGTTCCTACTAAAAAAGCGCCACCCAATTGAAAGAGGTATAAAAACGGAAGTCCGAACACCCGTATTTTAAGAAAGGCCATTTCCGCATCATAAGATTCAGGTTTCAAAAATGGTTTTAAAATGTATGGTGCAACAAACCAGGTAAAAAGAATTCCGATTACTGCAAACTGCATGGCAATGCGTACGCCTTGCTGAAACAAAGTACTGATCTTATCAATATTTCCTTCGCCACCGCTTTTGCTGATGAGCGATTGAAGAGCACTGTTAAAACCATTTCCTGCAACAGCCACCACCAGGTAATATACGCTGGTGATGCCGGCATCACCAAGCGCCTGCTTACTCCAGTCGCCCAGAAAAATATTGTTGGTAATATAATTGATCTGCGGCACCAATATGGCAAGACTGATCGGCAACGCGATAGACAATATCTGCCGGTTGCTGACATTTACTTTTAAACTGTTTTTATTAACTGCCGCTTCCATATTATCGTCAAAATTATCTTATTTTGCCTGCCTAAACTAAAATAGTGCATCCATCATTCATCATACAATCGGATAACGGCAACGCAGCACAGCAGCAGTTGTTTGTGCATGCAGGCACACAGGGCATTTCATTGATGACACTGGATACAGCAAACAATACCGTCTGTGATCTTGTTGCATATCATTTTGATCCTTCAATGACCACATCAGCATCAGCAGAGCAGTTAAAAGAAATTTTTGCAGAGGAAAAGTTGCTTCAGCATAGTTATAAAAAGACGGACATCATTTATGCTTTTGCAGAAAGCATTTTAACGCCGCATGAAATTTACAACAGCATTTCAAACCATGAAATGCTGGACGAGGTTTTTGGTGATGCTGGAATGCATATTGTAAAAACGGATTTCATGTACCGTGTCAATCTGCACAATGTGTACAGAATTCCATCGGCCGTTCATACAGTTATATCACAACAGTTTACCATGGCAAATTATACACAGCAGTATTCTTTGCTTACTGAAGCTTTGAAAGGAGATGGACTGTTTGCAGTTTTTGGCCCCAATACTGTTACCATACAACTGTGCATGAATAATAAACTTTTGTTGCTGCAGTCATTTCCTTATTCCGTTCCGGAAGATGCCGTGTATCACTTGTTGAGCAGCTGTAGAAATTTTGATGTGCCCGTCAGCAATGTTCCGTTATTATTATATGGAATGATCGATAAAGACTCAGCCCTGTTCACAGCACTATACAAATATTTTCTGCATATCGGTTTTGCGGGATTGCCGGAAGCTTTTACTTATCCCGAAGCCATTCATAATTACCCTGCACATTATTTCAGTCATTTATTTGCAACAGCCTCATGCGTATAATCAGCGGCATACATGGTGGCAGACGGATCAGTCCGCCAACGGATATGCCTTATACGAGGCCAACTACGGACATTGCCAAAGAAGGTCTGTTCAATATCCTGCAAAACAATCTGGAGTTTGACGAATTAAAAACGCTGGACCTCTTTGGCGGCACGGGTTGTATCAGTTATGAACTGGCCAGCAGGGGCGCACCCGATCTTACCATTATTGAAAAGGATACAAAGATGTATGAGTTCATAAAAAAAACTGCAGCACAACTTTCTTTCGAAAATATAAAGATCGTTAAACAGGATGTATTCAGGTTTATCGAAAATGCGGTTGAGCAATATGATTTTATTTTTGCAGGACCGCCTTATGCACTGACCACGATCGACGATCTTCCGAAAAAAATTTTTGAAAAGAAATTATTGAAACCCAAAGGTTGGTTTGTACTGGAACATACGCCGCGTAATGATTATAAAAAATTTCCTTTTTATAAAACAGAACGCAATTACGGCACCACCATTTTTTCTATCTTTATTGCTGATGAAAAAACTGATGGGAATGACTAAAAAAGAACTCCGGAAAATATATCTTGAAAAAAGAATGCAGCTTTCTCTATCCCAAAAAGAAAAGCTGGGTGATCTGATGCTGATACAATTTCAACGACTGGAGATTGATATTCCGGCATTGATAATGACGTATGCAGCGCTGGAAGAAAAAAATGAATTCGATACACAACTGATCACCGACTATTGTTATTTTAA
>JBDUCW010000035.1:0-38087 GCA_040003235.1 Ferruginibacter sp.
GTAAAAAATTAATTACCATAATCAATGATGCGATACCTCCACATGCAAGCGCCACAAACCAAAATGTTTTGTCCAACGTTGCAGTTTGATTTCCCATCAGACATACCGCTCCCGCTCCGACGAAACACAGGAAAACCAGAATTCCGATACCATGCATTCCGTTGACGCTGGAACTCATCCCAAAAATTTCAAAACTTACCCATGGAAGAAAACATGAAATGGCGCCGATAGCTGCCGCGATTAAAACAAATTTTCTTTGTTTGCTCATTGTTTGAAAATTCATATGCAATTAATTTTTAGATTGGTAAGATATATTATTGAATTGAGTTATGCAAGATTTTAATGCAGATTTTTAGCACATCATTTCACCGCGGAGGCACGGACGCATTGCAGTTATAATAATTTTGCCTTCAATTCATTATTTTCTATCTGGAGAATTTCTATCCTGCTTTGCATCTCACCCATTTTTTCCAGTTCCGTCAGCAGATCCTTATTCAGATCGACCAACTCTTTTATTTCTGACTGCAAAACAATTAATTCATTGTTGGTATGAAAATGAGTTTCCTGCAGGGCCAGGTATTTTTTTTCGGTCTGTAATGAAAGTACCAGCTCTTCTTCCAGTTCGTTCTTCAATGTCCTGGTGCCCGCGGCCTTTCTTTTCTGTTCTTCCATCATTTCGCGCAGACTCTGGGTCTCCACAGATTCTCCATCCAGTTTGCTTTGCAACTGGGCTGCTATTGCTGCTTTTTTTTCCAGTAAGGCAATATGTTCCTCCTTTACTTCCAATAAATAATTGACTTCTTCGAGTTGCTTAGCAAAACTTTCTTTAGCAGCAACTGCCTGACGGTAAAGCAGTTCATAGTCAATATTGTTGTCATTTACACTCATCATTTTCTCACCGCTAAGACACGGAGGCACGGAGTTTTTTTATTTTTTATTTTTAATTTTTTGCCTCTTTGCGCCTCCACGGTTAAATTTTCCTGCTAAAATGGTTATTTTTTGTAACTTATTGCAATAATTTATTGCCGGGCAGCGTATAATGCACCCAGGGTATCTTAAAATGGACAGCCCTGTGTAAAATCAACTGAACTTGACCGAAGAGCAACTCATAAAGGGATGTATAAAGGAAGATACTTTCTGCCAGCGGGAAGTATTTAACCGTTACGCCGGTCGCATGCTGGGTGTATGTAACAGATATGCCCGCAATCCCGCAGATGCTGAAGATATTCTGCAGGACGCCTTCATGAAAGTTTTTGATAAACTGAACCAGTTTAAATTTGAAGGGAGTTTTGAAGGATGGATCCGGAAAATTGTAGTAAATACGGCTTTAAAAAAATATTCACTCAGCAGGTACGATAAGGAAGTAGTGGGATATGAAATAAAAGATAGAGATGAAGACCAGGGATCAGAACCGGTGGCTTATCATCATCTTACAGAAAAAGACCTGTTGAACCTGATTGATAAATTGCCGGATGGTTACAGATTGATATTTAACCTGTACGTGATAGAAGGATATCAGCATGATGAAATTGCGGCAATGCTGAACATTCAGCCAGGCACCAGCAGGAGCCAGCTGGTAAAAGCAAGAACCATGTTGCAGAAACAATTAACAGCATTACAAAAAGTGGCGGTATGAGCAACCAGAACTTTGATGATTTTGTAAAAAATGAATTCAGCACTTACACGCCTGATGTGCCGCCGCATATCTGGGACAATATTGCTGCGCTCCGCAAAAAGAAAAAAAGACCGGCGTTCTGGCTCAGTTTTTTAAACAGCCGTAATATTTTGCTCTTGCTCGCTTTATTGACGGCAGGTGGTGGTGCAGCCTGGTGGTTCTCCGATCATCAAAATAATACAAAGGATAAAATTACTGCAACTGATAACAAAGATCAATCGGTCAATAAAACCAATACAGCTGAATCAGCAAAAGATAATAATCTAACAACTCCTGATCAACAGGCTGCCAGTAACAGTTCAGCAGTTCAGCCTTCAGATAATTCAACAATCACTACATCAGATAACACGAACAATAAAAATATTCATACCAGCTCCACAGGCACAGCACAACAGGTTGTACCGGTTACCGGCAGTATTTATTCACCTTTACCTTTATTACCACCGGTACAGCCTGTCACTGCAAAAATAAAATCCGGCAGGAGCCGTATGCAGGGCAGTTCTTCACATATCAGCAAAGCAGGCAATGATGCTGATTATTTGCAGGAAGAAGCCACGCTTGCAGCTGATGCAGGAGCAATTTCATTACCTGTTGCAGGAACCATGCTCGCGAGACTGCAATATGCTGTTGAAAAAATGAATGGCCGCAGCAAAAAAAATCTTCCGCTGTTTGATCAGCAGATTCCGAAAACAACGAATCCTAAATGTCCGCGGGTGGATGACCCTGCAGGCGATAAACAATATTTTGAATTATATGCTGGTCCTGATGTTGCGATGCGCAGTATTACGGATAGCGGCAACACCGCTTACCTGCAGCAAAGAAAAGAAAGTGAAAAATTTTCTTCGGCTTTCAGTGCCGGCGCGAGGTATACAAAAGTATTTGGCAACGGCGTGAGTTTACGTACCGGAATTAATTACAGCCAGATCAATGAAAAATTCACTTATTCAAAAGGTGGTATCATACAATATGTTTACATACTCGATCAGGCTACCGGCGACACTATCGGAAGTTATACAATAAGCGGCAGCAGGTATAAAACAACTTACAACCGTTACCGTAGTATTGATATTCCGCTTCAGCTGGGTTATGAAATGGGCAATGGAAGATTGCACGCAAACCTGGGAGCAGGTATCATGGTAAATATTTACAGCTGGCAAAAAGGCGATGTGCTGGATACTTCACTCCAGCCCGTTAGTATCACTACCGGCAAGAGCTCATCGCCATATGGATTCAAGACCAATACCGGATTTGGTTTTCTTGCCAGTGCAAGTTTATATTATAAACTTACAGACCGCCTTCACCTGATGGCTGAACCTTATTTTAAATACAGTATAAAGCCGATGAGCAAAGAAAATTTAACGCTTACACAAAAATACAGTACAGCAGGTTTAAGGTTTGGTGTGCGGTTCGATATGAAATAGCAGGCAACGCAAATTAAAGTTGGAGTATCTTATAAAAGAATATCCTTTGCAATGCCGCACTTTTAAAAAAGAAATGATGAACAAGAAAAATATATTATTCACTCTCCTTGCAACTGCATTTTTCCTAAGCAGTTGCCAAAAAGATATCGACAGGTTTGTTCCTGATCCCGGCCAGAATTCAGGCCCCGATACACAATGGTACAGCACTATCAACGACAGCATGCAGGTAAATGTATTGCGCAGAAATCTGTTGATGGAAAATCATCCCGACAGTTTTGAAATAAACAGCAATACCGCAGTTGTCAATTCATCCACAGGAGTTACCTGTACTTTTCCTCCTAATTCCTGTGTTACCGAAACAGGCGTTGCTGTTACCGGTAAAGTATATGCTGAGATAATGCTTGTAAAGAAAAAAGGTGATATGATCAGAATGGATAAGCCTACTGTATCTACTGATAGAATGCTGATCTCCGGCGGAGAAGTTTTTATAAGGATCACACAGGGTGGTCATGAATTGAGACTGGCTCCCAATGTAAAAGTGGAAGTGAAGTTCAGTGATACGCCACTCGATCCCAACATGAAATTATTTTACGGAGATGAAACCAATCCGGATCGTTTCAGCTGGATCCAGTTCGATACATCATTTCATGTAGGCTTTCTTACACAATCCAGTTCATACCAGTTTTCAAGCAATAAACTGCACTGGATCAACTGCGATTATTTTTATAATTTTAATACCAGTCAACAGGTAAGGGTTGCAGATAGTCTGCCTGTTAATTATACCAATGCCAATACAGTTTCTTACCTCGTATTCAATACACTCCGTTCTGTGATACGTTTATATGGAGATGTCAATACCAAAAGATTTATCAGCACTACGCTTCCGATCGGCTTGCAGGCCACTTTAGTAGTTGTTTCCAAACAGGGAAACGATTATTACCTGGGCCACGAAGGATTGGTAACGGGTGCACAGCTGAATATAAGCAGTGAACAGGTAGTTAAATTATCGCCTGTTAAAAAATCACTCGCTGATGTGGAAGCTTATCTTTCTACTTTATAATCATGGCTCTTGTTCATAGTTTTAGTTAACTGAAAAATGCTGCAGTGTCTACCGCAGCATTTCTTTTTTTGTGAGCATTCTTCAATGCTGTAACCACGTCAATCGCAACTTATCTTTTTGGAAAAATAAAAATTTGGCTTAGGAATTCTGTGCGCTGTTTACTGTTGGGAATAATGGCTAACTAAGTTCGGACACAATTGATAGTTGATAATAATGGATAATTTTAAAATGGATAATGTATAATTTTTTCGAATTGAAAGCTCGATCGTTTTTAAAAAATTCTGCAACTTTAAAAACTTATCAATTATCAATTATCAACTATCCATTCATTGAAGTTCTCAACTCACAATCGTCCCCACCGTTTCTCCCATTACTACTTTTAATAAATTGCCGGGCGTGTTCATATCAAAAACAATAATGGGAAGTTTGTTTTCCATACAAAGTGTAAATGCGGTCATGTCCATAACCTTGAGGTTTTTTTGTATGCATTCGCCGTAAGAAATGGTTTCATATTTTGTTGCGGTGGGATCTTTTTCAGGATCGGCGCTGTAAATACCATCCACTCTCGTGCCTTTCAGTATCACATCAGCTTTGATCTCAACAGCACGCAATGAACCGGCTGTATCAGTGGTAAAATATGGGTTACCGGTGCCCGCACCAAAAATTACCACACGCCCTTTTTCCAGGTGGCGCATCGCACGCCTGCGGATATAAGGCTCTGCAATCTGTTCCATTTTTATTGCGCTCTGCAACCTGGTGTAAACGCCTGCTTTTTCCAATCCGGCCTGCATGGCCATACCATTAATAACGGTAGCGAGCATTCCCATATAATCACCATGCGCTCTTTCAATGCCTGTTTCTGCTTCATTCATGCCACGGTAAATATTGCCGCCGCCAATCACTACCGCAACTTCAGCACCTGCCGCCACCACTTCTTTAATATCCTTTGCATATTGTGCAATGATATTAATGTTGAGCGGTTCATATCCATCATTGCTTTTTCCCATCAGGGCTTCACCAGAAAGTTTTAGTAAGATCCGTTTGTATTTTAGCGGCATAAAAATATTTGCTGCAAAGTAACGGAAAGAAAATCAGCAGCACAAGTATTTGCCGGATTGCATTTCAATTTTGTACTTTTAGCTGATGAAGAAATTCAGCTGCATATTATTTGCTGCGATCAGCTTCTTTACAACAACAGCACAATTGCCGGGCATCCGTTTTGAAAAATTTACAACACAAAACGGACTCACCAATAATTTTACAGGAAATCTGTTGCAGGACAGTCATGGTTTTTTATGGATCGCTACCTCGTGGGGCCTGAATCGTTATGATGGCCGCGTAATGAAACAATACAATAAAACCGGCCCCGCATTTTTACCCGACCTGAATATCCGTTCTCTCGCAGAAGATAAAAAAGGAAATATCTGGATCGCTACAAGTAAAGGATTATGCAGTCTTGATCCACTCACAGAAAAATTTACCCAATATCATCTTTCATCAACGGCAACAGAAAATGTTTCAGGTTCCTGTGAAGTGTACATCGATAAATATGATGATGTTTGGGTAGCCGGTATCAACAGCCTCTCACTATTAAATAAAAAAGATCAGCGTTTCAGCACAACTGCTGTCACTACGATTGGTCATGACATTCGCAGAAACAGGTACATCTCACATTTTTTTGAAGACAGCAAAGGAAGATTCTGGATCGCTACTTCATTCGGCATAAAATTATTCGACCGCGAAAAAAAAACTTACCACTCTTATCACTTTGAAGAAAAAGATGGAAAAAGCAGGCTCGAAAATGCAGTACAGGGAATATTTGAAGATAAGGATGGAAATATCTGGTCGGGCACCTGGAATGCAGGACTGCTGAAATTCAATGAAACGAAAAATGTATTTGAACATTATACATTGTATGCAACGGATGCACGCATGCTTAACAGCGTGCATGATGTGAATGCAATAACATTGAACGGTACATATTATCTGTTACTTGCTACCGACGGAGGGCTCGTTATTGTTGACCCATTGAAAATAAATAACGGAATGCTGCCTGTTGAAAAACTGATACCGGAAGACAATTCGGCGGAGCCAAAAGAAAAAGAAAGGATCTACAGAGACCGACAGAATAATTACTGGATCTCCGGTTCCGGGGGCCTTATAAAAATTGATATGGATGCCCAGGTATATCAATGGAAGAACCTGCCGGATGAAGCGGGAAATGCAAATGTGTTTCATGCAATTCCTTCCATATCCGGAACTGGTAACGATATTTTTTTTACTACAGAAAAAAACTGGTGGAAATATGATTACAGTAAAAAGATTTTTTCAAAACATATTCTGCCTGCAGGAAGTGAAGATATACTTACCAAGATCAATCGGTTTATTACAGAACCCGATGGATATTGGTTTACATCTAATGTAGGGGTTGGCTTTTATAATATAAAAACAAACAGTTTTAAAAACATAACATCGCTGGTGAAAGCAAGTTTTTATTCCAATGTACGTGCAGGACTTATTTTTAAAGATGATAGCGGAAAAATATGGTTCACGGTATATAGAAGTGGTATTCGTATTTACAATCCGGCAACCGGCAGTATCGCTTCATTTCTTGCAGACAGCGCAAAAAAAGGTTCACTGTATGGAATGGGCACTTATGATGTTCAAAAGATGGCAGACGGAAGTTTTTTTATTGCAACGGGCGTTAATGTGTATCATATTTTTCCTGCAGATCTTTCTTATGAGATATTACCGGTACCTGCTCAACAGCAGGATTTTATTGAAAGAATGGGACCGAGAAATATTTTGCTTACTCAAAGCGGACGGCTATTCTTTTTGAGCATGCAGTGCATTTATGAATACAGGAACAATCAATTACTGAAAATATTTCCGGCAGATGGCAGTGCGGATTTTATCATGGACAATTTTCTGCAGGATAAAAAAGGAGATATCTGGGTAAGCACCAATCTGGGATTGTATAAAACCGACACTGCATTTAAAGAATGGTCTGCAATGACGGGTAAGACAGACGGAATCAATTCTGATAATGTTTCAGAGCTGGCCTGTTATGATGGCAATGAATTTATTGTAAGTGCGATGGGAAGAGTTGGCTTTTTTTCTACCAATGGATTCATAAAAAATGAAACCGGTCCGGTTGTAATGATCAACCGGCTAAAGACAGGCGATGCTTCATCCTATTTTGTTTCGCTTCAAAATAAAAAATATGAATTCTCTTTTAAAGAGGCGATCGAACTTGAAATCTCCGCTATTAATTTCATCAACGAAAATGGCAACCGTATTTATTATAAACTGGAAGGCTGGGATAAAGAGTGGAAAGAATTGGAAGGAAATCCTGTGGTGCGTTATGAACAATTACCGTCAGGAAACTATGTGTTCAATGCCAAAGCAGTGAATGAAGATGGCGTATGGAGTAAAGAAGATGCAAAATTGGTTTTTACTGTTACACCACCTTTTTGGAAAACCTGGTGGTTTATTGCATTGATGATCTTGATATCAACTTTCACTTTATTCATGATCTACCGTTACCGTTTAAAAAAAGCGCTTGAAATGGAAAGGCTGCGGACAAGAATTGCAACCGATCTGCATGATGATATCGGTGCAACACTCAGTTCTATCAGTATGTACAGCCAATCGATCAAACAACAATTGAAAGAAAAAAATCCGCAACTCGAAAACGTACTGGATAAAATGGGAGAGAACAGCCGCGACATGGTAACGAGCATCAGTGATATTGTATGGGCCATCAATCCTGATAATGATGACGGAAAAAAATTATTACAGCGCATGGAGAATTATGCTGCTGACATCTGCGCCGTAAAAAATGTTACGCTTCATTTTGAAGCAGATGAAAAGATCGGCTCAATGTTATTGCCACTTGAACACCGGAAAAATATCTATCTTATTTTTAAAGAGGCTGTCAACAATGCAGTTAAATATGCAGAAGCTAAAAATATTATTGTAAAAATAAAACTTCAGAATAAAGAATTGACGCTTATGATTCGGGATGATGGAAAAGGTTTCAACGAAACAACAGTAAATAAAGGAAACGGATTAAAGAATCTGCAAACCAGGTCTAATGAAATAAAAGGAAATACTACTATTGATTCAGAAGAAGGAAAAGGGACAACTGTTTATTTGCAATGCAGTATTTAAAAGTATACTCACCATAAATGGCGATAAGAACATAACAATCAAAAACCCAGTTTTGATGACTGAAGCAAAAAAAATGAAGATCGCAATTTTTGAAGACAACCGTAAGTTCAGGGAAAGCCTTGAGTTTGTGATCGTGACCAGCGCAGACATGGAATTGTGCGGATCGTTCGAAGATACCACGCGCCTGCTGCAAAAGATAGAAGCGTTGCGGCCGGATGTTGTATTGATGGATATAAATATTCCCGGAAAAAACGGAATTGAAGCAGTGAAAGAGATCAAAGAACAGTTTCCTGCGGTGAACGTATGCATGCAGACTGTTTTTGATGACGATGATAAAATATTTGCATCGCTTTGCAATGGCGCCTCCGGTTATATTTTAAAAAATACTTCACCCGAAAAATTATTACAGGCGATCCGTGAAGTAGCTGACGGTGGTTCTTTCTTTACGCCTTCTGTTGCAAAAAAAGTATTGAATAATTTTCAGCAGCATCCCCAGCAGGGAGAATTTATTGCACTTACGGAAAAAGAAAAAGAAGTATTAAAATACCTGGTGGAAGGGCTTAGTTATAAAATGATCGCAGACAGACTCAATGTAAGTTTTCATACGGTTCACTCGCATATAAAAAATATTTACGAAAAACTGCACGTGAACAGCAAAGGCGAAGCTGTAGCAAAGGCCCTGAAAAACCGGTTGGTTTAATTCGTTGCATTTCAAATAAAGTAAAAAGTAAAAATTAAAAAAATAATATTCGTTTTGAAAGTGCTTTTTTGACTTTTAACTTTTGAATTTTCTTTCTCCCCACAAATGGCGATACCACACTGAAGTAATTTTTTTCATTTTTGTCAGATCAAAAGATCTGTATGAAAATAAATTTACCAGCTTTATTTTTCCAGCTTTGCTTTCTCCTTTTTTCAGCAGCAGTAACAGCACAGGATGGATATGTATGGAATTTTGATGCCGCTCCATACAATTCAATTCCTGCATCTGCAACTTCATCCGCCAGCTATACACTCAGCCCTGTGGGATCGGGCAGCATAACTTCCGGTACAACAGATAATGTAAGTATCGGCAGCTGTTCGCGCAATTTAAATACAGGAGCATTTACCAAACCATTCGGATTTCGGTTCAGCAACAATCCTGTTTTTATCGGGAATAGTTATACTATTGAAATGCTTTTTAAATTCTCCGAGCCTGGTGGTTACCAGCGGCTGCTCAATTTTGAAGATCCCAATAACACTGGCCTGGATATAGGCATTTACATTGCAGGAGGCGCATTGAATTTTTATGAAGGTTTTAATCTGGGCTCAACCGTAACAGGTAATATTTTTCCGGTCAATACTTATTTTCAGATCGATCTGGTAAGAAATGCTTCAACAAAAATAATTACCTGTTATAAAGATGGTACGCAGGTAGCAACTTTTTATGATGGTAATGATAATTTTATTCCAAAGGCTTCTGCCGGTTTCGGGTTTAATTTTTTTAAAGATAATGCAGACTATTCAGAAGAGAGCAGCGGCAAAGTCGTAAAGCTCGCGGTATACAACAGTCAGCTGTCTTCAGCACAAATACAAAAAAATGCTGACCTCTGCAGCAGTGGTTATTTCTGGTATTTTAATAACCAGCCTTTCAGTCCGCAAACGGGCATGACAGGATCGCTCGGCCTGGGTAGTTATCAATTACAGAACATCGGGCCCGGCACCATCACTGCCAATACCAATGATAATGTAGTGATCGGAAATTGTAATGGTTCATTTCCTGTTGGTGGATTTACCAGTCCATTCGGATTGAAGTTTACCAATAATCCTGTTTATATCAGTGATACATATACCATCGAGATGGTGTTTACTTTTTTTGGCCCTACCTGGCGTAACAGGCGGAGGCTGGTGAATTTTGAAAGCCCTTCCAGTGCCGTGGAAAGCGGCTTCTATACATGGGGTCCGTTGAATATTTATTATGGATCTAATAATGGAAATTTTTATGGTCCCGGTTTTTCTGATAGTGTTTACAGCCAGGTAGACTTAGTAAGAGATGGGACTACCAAACTCATTACATTATATAAAGATGGTGTGAACATTGGCGTATTCAATGATGGCGGGGACGCGATGATGCCGCATTCTTATACCAACTATGAAATTAATTTCTTTAAAGACTGCAGTGGTTGCGGCGAAGAAAGCAATGGGCGTGTTGTTAAGATCGGCTTGTTCAATCACATGCTTACGGCAGATACCATTCTGCAGAATTTCAACAATATCTGCAATACTTTTTATATAGTTCCTGTAAAGCTTTCTGCATTCAATGTTGAGAAAAGATCGGGTGCTGCATTACTTAGCTGGCAAACAGCTTCGGAGCAAAACAATAAAGGCTTTTACATTGAGCGGAGTGGTAACGGCAGTGATTTTACTAATATCGGATTTATAAACGGAATGGGGAATAGTTCAATACAGCATGATTATTATTTCAGCGATGCATCGCCTTTACCTGGAAAAAATTTTTACCGCCTGCGGCAGATAGATGCTGATAACAGATCAACAGTAAGTCAGGTAAAAAGAATTGATTTCAATAACAGCCATGATCCTGTTGTTTATCCAAATCCTTTTTCAGATAAGATAGAGCTGTCGAATATTTCCGACAATATAAACTATAGCATAATAGATGCCCAGGGAAAAATAATTATGCATGGACTTACTACTTCCGGTATGATCAATACAGAAAAACTTTCCAAAGGAATATATCTATTGAGACTGAATAACGGTAATAAATACTGGAGTATAAAACTGGTTAAAAATCAATAACGGTGATTTTCTTCATGCGGGACCTGCAGGGGTGTTGCAGGTCCCTTTTATTAAAAAGGAAGTTTGAAAAATAATTAATGAAAAAGATTCTTTCAATTGCAATGCTTTTGGTTGTTACTAAAATCAATGCGCAGAATTTTGCAATCAATAATACGGGGGCAGCGGCGAACGCTTCTTCCATTCTCGATCTGCAAAGTATCAACAAGGGTTTACTGATACCGCGTATGCTGAAGACCCAACGGAACAGTATTGCTTCTCCTGCCGCGGGGTTGATCATCTTTCAAACAGGTCCAGACAGTACCGGCCTGCATTATTACGATGGCAGCAGCTGGGTATGGATGCGTAGCAGTGCCAATACCGACGAATGGAAACTTGCAGGTAATATTGGAACAGATACCGCAACTGATTTTTTTGGAACGACTGATAATATGCCGCTGAAACTAAAAATAAATAATCAGCAGGTGGGTTTGTTTACAGCCAACAATACATTGCTGGGATTGGGTGCCGGCAAATCAATGGGTGTTTCAACGGGTATTACCGCAATCGGAAGAGGCGCTTTGGGAAAAAATGCAAATCATAATGACCTGGTAGCGGTGGGTGATAGCGCGCTTTACAACAGCAATTCTTTGAATGGTGGCAATACGGCCGTAGGACTTAAAGCAATGTATACAAACAGTTCGGGTTATAATAATTCAGCCATTGGATATAAGGCGATGTATAGTATCACTACGGGAATATCCAATACGGCAAATGGCTACGAAGCGTTATACAGCAATTCAAATGGCAACAATAATGTAGCGGATGGTTACCAGTCATTATACAGTAATACCAATGGCACAAATAACGCGGCGATGGGATTACAGACACTTTATAAAAATACAAGTGGTATTCAGAATATAGCGATCGGCTACCAGGGATTGTTTAATAGTACTATTGCCAATAATAATGTTGCCATGGGTTATAACTCATTATACAACAATGTTACCGGAAACGATAATACAGCGATCGGGAGGCAATCGCTGTACAGCAATACCGGTGGTTCTGAAAATATCAGCATCGGTAACTTAAGCATGCTCTCTTCAGGTAACGGCGATTATAATATTGCCATCGGTTCACTTTCGGCATATCACACCGCAAATGGTGATAACAATGTTGCCGTTGGCCGGAATGCATTGTACACTAATAACAACGGAAACAGCAATGTGGCCATCGGCGTAGCCGCGTTGTACAACAGCAACGGGAGCAACCTGGTAGCAGTTGGCGACAGCGCCTTATATAAAAATGTGAGCGCAGTCGCGATAGAAAATACGGCTGTTGGTTCAAAGGCATTATATTCAAACGTTGCAGGGGCGGGCAATACAGCCATGGGATTTAAATCGATGTACACAAGCGCAGGCGGTAATTACAATTGTTCTTTTGGTGATAGTACCATGTTCAGCAACAATGCAGGTGATAACAGCATCGCGGTCGGGTTTGCGGCGCTTTCTAAAAATACTTCAGGTGATAATAATATGGCCATCGGCAGCAGGGCATTGTTCAATAATATAAATGGATCTTCCAACCTTGCTATCGGCAGGTATGCCTTGTACAATGGCAATACACAAAGTAATAGTTTTGCCATCGGCGACAGCGCACTTTTTAAAAACGGTATCGGTTCTGTTACCTCACCTGATGCAGAAAATAACCTGGCCATCGGTTCGGAAGCGATGGTGAATAATACGATCGGTCATCACAATACCGGAATCGGATTCAATGCACTTTACAGTAATACAGATGGAGACAGGAACAATGCAATGGGATTTCAGACCTTGTATTTCAATACCATTGGGATTCAGAATTCCGGTTATGGCGACAGGGCCATTTATTTTAATACCAGCGGCAATTATAATTCAGGTTTTGGTTATCATCCTTTGTATAATAATAACTCCGGAAGTTTCAATAGTGCAGTGGGACAGGAAGCTTTGCAAAGCAATACCACAGGAAATAACAATAGTGGTTTTGGTTTCCGGGCAGATGTGTTATTCAATAATTTGACCAATGCCACGGCCATAGGAAGCAATGCAGCTGTGGGTTGCAGCAATTGTATGGTATTGGGGTCAATCAGCGGTGTCAACGGTGCTGCGTCCAGCATCAATGTAGGTATCGGTACCAGCAATCCTGCCGCTGAATTGGATGTGAACGGCGATACCAAAACAAAAACGATACAGGTTAACAACGGTACAGTCATTTCTAAAATACAAAGCGGTACTGCAACCATTGGCTCCAGCGGATCGCAGCAAAAAATTTATATCATCACATTTCCTACGGCATTTACCAGCGCTACACCGCGGTTTTTCGGAACCATAAGAAATGAGACAGGCTCCAATTTCAATGATGCTTTTTCTTTTTCTGTGCGATACGAATCTGCAATAAGCGTTACATTGAATGTTGAACGGACAGACGCGAATACCGGCTGGGGCCAACAGATACTGATTGATTGGTTTGCGGTGGAATAATTCATTGTTCATCATTGCTTACCCTCTCTTCAAAAAGCCTTCTCCCACGAGTCATCCCACCCATTCATTCCTTATTTTTTATTTCTTATTCTTTTGCTCAGATACTTATATATTTTTGCACGCGTTATATTGCAGCATTAATAAATGCAGTATCCATCAGTATGGCAAATAAATTTCTCATTATCGGTTCGGGATTTTCGGGATCTGTGCTCGCCAATCAACTGGTGCAGCAACTTGATTGCACAATTGATATCTGGGATGAGCGCAGCCATATCGGCGGAAACTGCCATACCAAACGCGATGATGAAACGGGCGTGATGGTGCATCAGTATGGTCCGCATATTTTTAATACCGATAAAAAAGAGATCTGGGATTTCGTGAACAGCTTTGTAGAGTTCAAACCTTATGTGCACCGGGTGAAAGCAAACAGCAAAGGAAAAGTGTATCCGCTACCCGTCAACCTCCAAACCATTAACCAGTTCTTTAATAAATCATTCAACCCTGCTGAAGCAAAAGAATTTTTATCAACCCTGGGCGATAAAACGATTGCCGATCCGAAAAATTTTGAAGAGCAGGCACTGTTCTTTATCGGTAAAGAATTATATGAAGCTTTTTTTAAAGGCTATACCAAAAAGCAATGGGGCTGTGAACCAACAGCATTACCGGCTTCGGTTTTAAAAAGAATTCCGGTGCGTTTTAATTACGATGATAATTATCATACCAATACTTTTACAGGAATACCGGTAGATGGCTACACCGCAGTGATGGAAAAGATGATTGCCCATCCCGCGATTCATATCACACTCAATAAAAAATTTCATCCTGAAGAAGATGTGACCGGCTACACCCATGTTTTTTATACAGGCCCGCTGGATGCATATTTTAATTATGTGCATGGAAGACTGGGCTACCGTACCGTAACCTTTGAGCAGTTTTATGCAGAGGGCGATTACCAGGGTCTTTCACAGATGAATTATTGTGATGAGGCTGTTCCCTGGACCCGGATCACAGAGCACAAACATTTTACTCCCTGGGAGCAGCATGAAAAAACAATCTGTTTCAAA
This sequence comes from Ferruginibacter sp., assembly GCA_040003235.1. Taxonomy (GTDB): domain Bacteria; phylum Bacteroidota; class Bacteroidia; order Chitinophagales; family Chitinophagaceae; genus Ferruginibacter. The sequence continues at coordinate 14,682 of JBDUCW010000035.1, forward strand.
GAATACAGCAAAGAAACCACAGCCGCAGATATCCCTTATTATCCAAAACGCCTTGATACCGACAAAACGCTCCTGATGCTTTACCGGGCTGATGCGGAAAAAATTTCCGGGGTTTCGTTCCTGGGCCGGCTGGCCACTTACCGGTATATGGATATGCACCATGTAATCGGCGAAGCGCTTGATTTTGCGGGTTTATTCATCCATAAATTCAGGGAAAAGCAACCGCTGCCCGTCTTCTCAAATATGGAAAATTAATTGCAGGTGAATGCAATAAATTCTTTTCATCCACCGTTAAAGACACAGATCCAAATACTATTTTAAACCTCTTAACCAATATCCAATGGAAAAGGTTATTGCTGTGGTTGTCACGTACAACCGTCAGGCACTACTGTGTGAATGCATCAATGCATTACGCAGTCAGACCAGAAAACCAGACACCATCCTGGTGGTCAACAACGGAAGCAGTGACAGTACTGAACAATGGCTGCAATCACAAAAAGACCTGGTTTCCATTACACAAAAAAATGTCGGCAGCGGCGGTGGTTTCAATACCGGTATCTCAGCGGCATTTAAAATGGGCGGCACCTGGGTTTGGTGCATGGATGATGACGGCTATCCTAAAGAAGATGCGCTGGAATTGCTGCTCGGCGCAAGTGATGAAGATCTTTTACTTAGAAATTGTGCCGTGATCGATAAAGAAGATAAAAAAACATTTGTGTGGAAAACACAACAATACAATACGCTTGATGAAGTAGACTGTAAAATAATTCACGGCATAGGGCATCCTTTCAATGGCACATTGCTGCACAGAAAAGTAATTGAGCGTGTAGGTGTTCCTGATGGAAAGTTCTTTTTATGGGGCGATGAAACAGAATATTTTTACCGGATCACCAAAAAAAACAAGATACCGGTTTGTACTGTGGCAGAAAGTATTCATTACCATCCAAGAACAGCATTCTCCTATAAAAATGACTGGGATTATGCGACCGGCTGGAAAATGTATTATTATATCCGGAACCGCTATCATATACAGACTGCAAAGTTCAATAGCAAGATATTGGCTTCAATTAATTATGCCTGTTTTTTAATGGCCTTTGCAGGAATTATAATGATCTATCAAAAAACAGATAAAATAAGGAAACTCAATTTTATTATGTGGCCTGCAGCAGATGCGTTGACGAGGAATTTTAAAGCCGATCTTCCTTTCGTGCTCAGCCGGTTAAAAGAACCCAAACAATCTGCAGTCAGCAAAATCAATACATACTTTAAATCAATCTGGTTTGCTTTATCGGGAGGACTTGCGTCATCCCGGCGAACCGCAGCCAATGCATAAAATTTACACACATGACTTACAACCTATAACTTACAACTTACAACATAGAACTTACACACATAATCCCTAACATTTTGAATCCAGCATCTGCTTACTACAATGGGCGTACTTGATTATATACTCTTCCCTATATACGCGTTTGGCTTTTACCTGCTTTTTAAGTGGCGGCGGAGCCTGTATACCGATCCACTGCTGAAAAAATATCAACTCCAGGGTTTCTGGATCAAGGTTTTTTCCACCATCGCATTTACTATTTTTAATTATAAGATATCGCTCGGCGATTCTGTTGTATTGTACTGGAGAGAAGGGTACAATATTTTTCATTTGATACAGCACGATATTACCAATGTAAAACTACTGTTTATCAAAGGAAAGGATTACGATCAGGCCTTACTTGCCGATATCTGGAATGCAGGTTATTTCAATGATGAGAATAATTACATGGTAACAAAGATCGTTGCCGGTCTTTCGTTTTTAACCTTTGGAAAATACATGGTCATCAACCTGTTCTTTTCCATGATCTCTTTCTCCGGCGTATGGCGGCTCTACAGGTTTTTTTATGATCTGTTCCCCCACATGCACAAACAGATCGCCATTGCGATTCTTTATCTTCCCACATTTGTTTTCTGGAGCTCGGGCATTTTAAAAGATCCTATCTGTACCGGTGCCATGGGCTGGATCACCTATTCGTTGTATGAAATGTTCTATAAAAAGAAATCGATCATCAAAAATATCATCATCGTTTCTATTGCAACTTATTTCCTGGTAAATCTGAAAATATACATTCTTATTTCTTATGTACCGTTCTTCTTCCTGTTCCTGATACTTAAAAATGTAAATCTTTTAAAAAATAAGTTTCTGAAATTTATGCTGGGGCCGGCCATTATCGTTGGTTGCGTTTTTGCAGGCCAGCAGGTTATGCAGAAATTTCAGGGAGAACTCGGCAGTTATGCGGCCGAGGGATTAGGTGATGTGATTCAAAAACAGCAAAAGAGTTACGCCGAACAGGCAGCAGCCGGTATCGGCGAATCCAATTTTGACCTCGGTGTTGAGTTCAATGGTTCTATCGGGAGTATGCTCAAAATGGCGCCGGCAGCCGTTGTGGCAACATTATTCCGTCCATTTATCTGGGAGTCGAGAAAAATATCCACCTTACTTTCATCGCTGGAAAGTCTTGCACTCATGCTACTGACAATATCGGTGCTTTACAAAGCCGGCGTCCGGCGATTCTTCCGCATCATTATCAAAGATCCCGTTGTTTTATACTGTCTTTTATTTTCGGTGCTCTTTGCATTGTTCGTAGGCGCAACCACACCAAATTTCGGAACGCTCTGCCGTTATAAAATTCCCTGTATGCCTTTTTATGTGATTGCCATGCTGGTAATAAGAGATAAATGCTTAACGGCGAAGGACCGGGCAAAACGGAATAAAAAACTGCAGGCACGCAATTTCAATTTTCAGACGCAACTCGCTTGACGTAGAAAGTTATAAGTCGTAAGTAAAGAGAAGAAGAGTTTTGAAAATATCAGATCTCAACTTATTACTTAAAACTTATAACCTACAACTTAAAACTTATAACTTTGCTCCGCGTATTCAAAATTTAAAAGTCAAAATTTAAAATAGCTTATGTGTGGAATTGCCGGCGCTGTAAATTTTAAATTATCTTATGATACCATCAAAGAAAAAATGCTGCACCGCGGCCCTGATGACCAAAATGGGTTCAGCGCTGATAATGTAGACCTCTATCATCTTCGATTGGCAATCCTTGATATCGGCGGTGGTAAACAACCGATGCACCTGGATGACCGCTATACCATTATCTTCAATGGCGAAATTTATAATCACAACGATGTAAGAAAACGTTTTGACCTGGTTGGAAAAACTTCTTCGGATACAGAAACCCTGTTACTGCTTTACCGGAAAACAGGAACTGATTTTTTACAGTACCTCGATGGCATGTTTGTGTTCATTATTTACGACCGCCAGGAAAAAAAATTATTCATTGCCAGAGACCGCGCCGGAAAAAAGCCTCTCTATTATTATAATGATGGAAAGAAAATTGTTTTTGCCAGTGAACTCAATTGCCTGAAAGGCCTGCTGCCGCTGGAAATGGAGCCTGATAACTTTTATCATTATACAAGACTGGGTGCCTTCTACCGCAATCTTACGCCTTATAAAAATATAACCGAACTGGCATCCGGAACATTTCTCCTGATCGATTGTAATGATCTTTCCATTACCGAAAAACGCTGGTGGAATATTCACGATCAGTATTTAAATACGCACAATGACAGTCTTGAAGAAAGTCTTGATAAAGTTGATGGCTTTTTAAATACAGCCGTAAAACGCAGGCTCGAATCCTCCGACCTGGAAGTGGGTTGCTTTTTAAGTGGTGGTATCGATAGCGGTCTTGCAACTGCAATAGGCAGTCAGTACAACAAAAAATTAAAAACCTTTACCGTAAGTTTTGACGGAGAATACAATGAAGCCCCGCTTGCAAAACTGGTGGCTGATAAATATGGTACCGACCACACGGAAATAAAAATTTCTTTTGATCATCTCAAAACTGATCTTGAAAATATTCTTACCAATTATGGCGAACCATTTTTCGACAGCAGCGCGATCCCGAGTTACTATGTAAGTAAGGAAGCAAGAAAATATTTAACGGTCATTGTAAATGGTGATGGTGCTGACGAACTCTTTGGCGGATACCGTCGTTATGTTCCTTTTTCCAAATATGATTTTTTTAAAAAGAACCTGCTGGTAAAAGGCGGGGCGTCTTTTGTAAAAAAAGTATTGCCGCCTTCCAACAATAAAAAATCAAAATATAATTATCTCTACAGGCTGGCATCGCTGGCTTCCAAATCCAACCTGGAAATTTATTTAAGTGCCGGTGTTGATATCATGGAAGATTATGAAAGCAATATCATTCAGCCATCCTTCGATTACCTGCAACCGATGAGAAATGATTTTGATTTTATTGCAGGCAGTAAATTAAGCGGGTTAAGCAAGATCATGAATATGGATTTTGATACAGCGCTCTTCAGCGACCTGCTGGTAAAAATGGACATTGCTACTATGGCAAGTTCATTGGAAGGCCGCAGTCCTTTTTTATGTAAAGAATTGCTGGAATACGCACCTGGTATGAAGGATACGCATAAGATCAAAGGGAGTACGACCAAATATTTATTAAGACAGCTTTCAAAAAAATATCTTCCGGAAGAACTCATCAATCAGCCAAAGCGCGGATTTGAAATACCATTGAAGAACTGGGTTGAAAATGAACTGAAAGAAATTGTGTTTGATTATATCTCATCTCCCAATGCATTGAACCGGCAATTCATCCAGCCTGCGTTTACAAAAAAACTGCTCAGCAATAATATAAAAATGTCTGCGGAAAAAAGAGCGAAAATTCTCTGGATGATGCTGTGTATGGAAGTGTGGTACAAAAAAAATTATCTGAATGCCTAAACTGATGCGTATTACAACGGTACCGCTTGCATTGCGTTATCTTTTACAGGGCCAGATGTTATTCATGAAAAATAATGGCTTTGATGTATTGATGGTAAGTGCAGATGGACAAGGCCGCGAAGCGGTAATGAAAAATGAGGATTGTCCGCATGTGATCGTACCTATGACAAGAAGCATCACACCCATCGCAGATTTGAAATGTTTGTGGCAATTAATAAAACTGATTAAAAAAGAAAAGCCGGATATTATTCATACGCATACGCCCAAAGCTGGATTGCTGGGCATGATGGCCGCAAAATACTGCGGTGTAAAGATCAGGATCCATACTATTGCAGGGCTTCGGTTTGTTACTTCTACAGGTCCCACTAAACGCATTTTGATCTCAATGGAAAAGATCACCTGCGCTGCTGCAAATCATGTGTGGCCTAACAGCAATTCCATGCTGAGGTCGGTAAAAGAATATAAATTATCAAAACCCTCAAAGCTGGAAGTGATTGCCCATGGCAGCAGTAACGGGATCGATCTGGAACGTTTTTCTCCTGAAAAATTAACCGGACAGGCTCTTCAATTAGTAAAAGATCAATTGAAATACGATCCGCAATTACGCTACCTGCTTTTTGTTGGCCGCATTGTAAAAGATAAAGGTGTAGAAGAATTACTGGAGGCATTTGATGGTTTATATAAAAATGATAGCGCCCTGCGATTGGTGCTGGTAGGCAGTTTTGAGAATAAACTTGATCCGATCAGTGAAAAAGCTGCAACACTTTTACATGAACATCCGGGCATCATTCATATTCCCTGGAGCGACCTGGTAGAATATTTTATGAGCCTTGCATACCTGTTGGTACATCCTTCTCACCGCGAAGGGTTTCCAAATGTACTATTGCAGGCTGGCGCCATGAACTGCCCGATCGTTTGCTCGCAGATAGATGGAAATATTGATGTAGTGGTACATGAACAAACAGGTTTGTTGTTTAAGACCGGCGATCCGCAGGACCTTCAGAAAAAACTTTCGGAAGCAATTGCGCAGCCGGAAAAAATGAAGGAGCAGGCGATAATTTTAAACGGGATCATTCATAATAATTTCGACCAGAAAATCGTTCATAGGAAAATTCTTGAAAGATACCGTGAGTTAATGGCTGAAAATGTGGCAAAATAATATGCAGACTGCTTTTAACCCGGATAATTGAGGTTATTAAAATTGGATGAATGAACACAATTATCCTATTTTTGCATCCACCAAAAACAACATAAAAACAATACAAAATGTCAACTACACTTTCAGAAAATGACAAGGTCATTAAAGAACATTACAAACTGCAGGCGGAATTATCGAAAGATACTGCCACTTCTACCATGGCTGATCCCATCATCAGGGAGAAAGAAGTTGCGTTGATCAGTAACTTTTTTAATCTTGATACCATAAAGAAGAATTGTAAAGACGTATTGGAAATCGGCTGTGGCAATGGTTATACTATTAGCCTGCTGAAAAATAAATATCCCAATTATAAATTCACCGGCCTTGATTTCAGCGAAGATCTTTTGAAAATTGCCAACGACAGAAAACTGGAAGGCGTTGAATTTCACCAGGGCGATGCACGCAAACTGCAGTTTGAAGATGAAAGTTTTGACGTGATCTATACCGAGCGTTGTATCATCAATTTATTGACCTGGCCTGAACAGCAACTGGCGTTGCAGGAAATGAAAAGGATCCTGAGAAAGGGCGGTTATATTTTATTCATGGAATCTTTCAGTGATGGATATAATAATCTGAATAAAGCAAGAACAGAACTGGGACTGGATGCAATAGCAATGCCGCATCACAATCTTTATTTTGAAAAGGAAACATTTGAACCATACGCTGCTTCATTGTTTACCATCATCGATCCGCAATCAATCGGTGCTGCTGATGCAAGTGTGCTCAACCGTAATTTCTTAAGCACGCATTATTTTGTTGCAAGAGTTTTGCATCCGTTGATGACAAAAGGCGATCCTTTTTTAAAGAATACGGAATTTGTAAAATTCTTTTCTTTTATGCCGCCATCGGGTTGCTATGCGGCAATACAGGCTTATTTTCTTCAGAAGTAGAAAATGTCGGGAAGGCGGAAAGGCGGTAAGATAAATTTATTGCAGTTCCATCAACCCGGAAATCATTTACGGTTGAAGTATTTACTTTAAACACTGGTAAGTGCAGGCGGAAGTTTATTCTAAAGATTGCTTTCCGTCTTCCCGCCTTCCCGTCAAAAAATATATTTTATGAAAGTATTAGTTACAGGTGGCGCAGGATATATCGGTTCAGTACTGGTTCGCCAGTTATTGAAAAAAGGATACAAAGTAAGAGCATTGGATATTTTGAATTTTGGCGGCGATGCGTTGTATGATGTAATGCTGAATCCGGATTTTGAATTTCTGAAAGGTGATGTACGCAATGCAGATGATGTGCAGAAAGCATTGGTAGGTATTGATGCCATAGCCCATCTGGCGGCAATTGTAGGCGATCCGGCCTGTAAAAAATACAGTGATGATGCCAACAGCACCAACTGGGATGGAAGCGTTGCATTATTTGAAGCAGCAGAAAAAGCAGGCGTAAAACGTTTTGTGTTTGCGAGCACCTGTAGTAATTATGGCAAAATGCCCGACCCGAATTCTTTTGTGGTGGAAACATCCGAACTCAATCCGGTTTCATTGTATGCAGAATTAAAAGTGAAGTTTGAAAAATATTTAATGGAAGAAAGAAAGGATGCGAAAATGTGCAGTACGGCGCTTCGTTTCAGTACCGTATATGGGTTTTCTCCACGCATCCGTTTTGATCTGACTGTAAATGAATTCACCCGCAATGCTGCAGTATATGGCGAACAGGAAATCTGGGGTCCGCAATTCTGGAGACCTTATTGCCATGTAGATGACCTTGCCAGGGCAGTAGTATTGGTACTCGAAAGTGATGAAGCAAAAGTGAAAGCCAATGTGTTCAATGTTGGAAGCACCGAAGAAAATTACAACAAGGGAATGATCATTGAAGAAGTTTGCAAGATCGTGCCGGATGTAAAAGTGAAATATGTAGACAGCAGCGAAGACCCCCGTGACTACCGCGTGAATTTTGATAAGATCAAGAATGAATTGGGTTACACCATTACCAAAACAGTTCCTGATGGCATTAAAGAAATTTATACACTTTTAAAAACGGGAGTGGTTACAGATTCCTTCGCACAGAAATTCAGGAATATATAAAATTGTAAAGAATAAATTTTAAACCGCCACGTTATAAACTGGCGGTTTTTTATTTGGTTAAAGTAAAAATGTAAAGCTGATAACGGTATAAAGGATTTAAAAATTATCAATTATCAACTATCAATTATCCATTAATGATTTATCCATTAGATTTGCGCCAATAAATTTAAATTATGCTGTTATTATCTGGTCCCAACATGGGCGGCAACGAACTGAAATATGTAACTGAATGCATTGAAACAGGCTGGGTAAGCAGCGTGGGCAGTTATGTAGATAAATTTGAAAAAATGAGTGCCGAATTTGCAGGCACCAAATATGCCGTAGCAACGAGCAGTGGTACAACAGCCCTTCACATTTGCCTCATATTAATGGGTGTAAAACCTGAAGACATGGTCATTGCCCCCAATATAACTTTTATAGCCACGTTGAATTCCATCAAATATACCGGTGCATCACCGATCCTGATTGATACGGATGTAAACAACTGGCAGATGGACCTGAACATCCTGGAAAATTTTCTTAGTACTGAAACAGAGCAGAAAAATAATACCTGTTATCATAAAAAATCCGGAAGAAGAATACCGGTGATCATGCCGGTGCATGTTCTGGGAAATATCTGCGATATGGACCGGTTGCTGGCCCTTGCAAAAAAACATAACCTGATTGTAATTGAAGACAGCACCGAAGCTTTGGGATCTTATTATAAAGGAAAGCATGCAGGCAGTTTTGGTTTGATGGGCACATTTAGTTATAACGGCAATAAGATTATGACCACCGGCGGCGGCGGAATGATCGTTACCAATGATGAGGCCATTGCAAAAAAAGCCAAACATCTTACTACCCAGGCCAAGAGTGATCCATTTGAATATGTACATGATGAGATCGGCTACAACTACCGGCTGGTGAACGTTGCAGCGGCGATGGGTGTAGCGCAGATGGAACAACTACCTTCATTCATACAACGCAAGCACGAGATCATTGCATTCTATAAAAAAGAATTGAGTGGCGTAGGCGATATAAAATTTCAGCAGGTGAGTGAAGATGTAAATATCAACTGGTGGCTGCCTACTATTTTTACTTCAAAACAAAAAGAAGTACTGACCATTTTGAACGACCATAAAATGCAGAGCCGCCCTTTCTGGGTGCCGATGAATCAGTTGAGAATGTTTAAAGACGATCTTTATATTAATGATAACGACCGCTCAGATTTTGTTTACCAGCATTGCCTGAGTATTCCCTGCAGCACCAATATTACGGATGAACAATTGAAAGCAGTGTCGGATAAAATCAGAGAAGTGTTTTGAGAAAGTTGACAGTTTTCAGATGACAGTTGACAGTAAGGTTATCAAATTTAATACAACTCAACAGGTATAATTACCTTTACTTAAAACATAGAACTTAAAACGTATAACTTTTCTTCGTGTATAAAATAATCAAACGGTTCATAGATATTCTGCTCGCTTCCATTGCGATGATCATTCTGTTACCCATTTTTATCCCGTGCGTCATCATTTTGATGTTGACTGGTGAGCATCATGTTTTTTACTTTCAGAAACGCATGGGTTACCGGAATAAGATATTTAATATCTGGAAATTTGCCACGATGCTCAAGAACAGCCTGAACATCGGCACCGGTGTAATCACCGTGCGTAATGATCCAAGGGTGACCAGGTTCGGGAAAATATTGCGGATCACCAAGATCAACGAGCTGCCGCAACTCATTAATATATTGAAAGGGGATATGTCGATCGTAGGGCCCCGCCCGCTGATCCAGGCCAGTATTAATTTGTATCCGGAAGAGATCCGGGATAAAATATACAATTGTAAACCGGGCATGACCGGTATCGGATCGCTCATTTTCAGGGATGAAGAAAAAATGGTGACCGATTCATCTGACCCCAAGGCTATGTATGAGATCATATTTCCATACAAAGGCATGCTGGAAATGTGGTATCAGCAAAAAGCTTCCTTATACACAGATTTTATGATCATGTTCCTTACGGGTTGGTCTATCATCTTCCCTAAAAATCAACTGGTCAATAAAATCTTTAAAGATCTTCCGCTCCGGAACTTTTAATTTTGTTTAGTTTATTTTACATTCTTTTAAACAAAACAACGCCTCGTTTGTAAAGTAGCTACAAGCGTTCTGTATGAATTTATTTACGATTAAGGATCTGGAGAATTTATCAGGTATCAAAGCCCATACCATCCGCATCTGGGAGCAGCGTTATTCTTTTTTAAAGCCCGAACGTACCGATACCAATATCAGGTATTACTGCAGCGATGATCTTAAAAAACTATTGAATATTGCCTTGCTGAATAAATTCGGGTTTAAAATTTCCCATATCGATAAAATGAATGAGGAGGATATCAAGGAAAAAATTTTATCCCTTAACCAGACAGAAGCCCAGCAGGAACGTATTGTCAATGATCTTATCCGTCAAATGGTGGACATGGATATGGATCTGTTTGAATCAACACTGGGAAATTATATCCTTGCCCGTGGTATTGAAAGAAGTATTATCCAGATCATCTTTCCCTTCCTGGAAAAAATAGGAATCCTCTGGCTCACCAATCATATCAATGCAGCGCAGGAGCATCTTGTAACCAATATTATCCGGCAAAAACTCATTGTGGGAATTGAAGGCGCCAATCCTGTTCTGAAAACAGATAAGACTGTTTTATTGTTTCTTCCTGAAGGAGAATATCATGAACTTGGATTGCTGTTTATGTATTACCTGATGAAATGCCGGGGTGTAAAAACGATGTACCTCGGCTGCAGTGTACCCATAAAAGATGTTGAATGTGTGATAAAGCTGAAGAAACCCGATTACATGTATTGCCATCTTACAACAGCGGGCAGAAGTTTTAATTTCGACCGGTTCATGCATAATATTACCACAACCTTTCCTGGTAAACCTATTATTATTTCAGGGCAGCTGACCCATACATATGAAAAAAAGATTCCGTCGTCAATAACCTTTAAAAAGTCGCTTAAAGAAGCAATGGACTTTGTCTCAACATTGTAAAAATTTACCTGTTTGCACTAAAGTACCCTTTGTTATGGCATAAATAATTTGCCATTAACTTATTTTTTGTTTAATTTTATGTAAGATTAATTAAACAGAATAATTTTATGTCCAATATAGAATTCAGCCAGATGCTTCTCAATAATACGGATTACCTGAAGCCATTTGCCATTACACTTACAAGGGATAATGAAACGGCCAAAGACCTGCTGCAGGAAACAATGTACCGTGCATTGGCCAATAAAGAAAAATACAATAGCGGAACAAATATTAAGGCATGGCTCTATACAATCATGCGTAATATCTTTATCAATGATTACCGGCGCAAGGCAAAACAGAATACCATTCTCGACAGTACGCCCAATGAATTTCTGATCGATTATAATCAAACGCTTATTGCCAATGGTGCTGAAAGCAATCTGAAAATAAAAGAGATCCAGGCCGCTGTACATAAACTTCCGGAGATATTCCGCCATCCATTCAATCTGTATTTTGATGGTTACCGTTATCATGAGATTGCAGAAATATTACACGAGCCCCTCGGTACAATTAAAAGCCGGATACATTTTGCACGTAAATTATTGAAAGAGCAATTAACACGTTTCTAAAGCGGATCATTTTATATTGATGAATACATTTGTGCTAACTTCCTGTAAACTTTTTTTATTGTTTTGAGTAAGAAAGCACTGGTTATCGGGGCTGGCTTTGCAGGTATGTCTGCCGCATCTTTCATGGCCAAAGCCGGCTGGGATGTTACTGTAATTGAAAAACACAATGGTCCAGGTGGAAGGGCAAGACAACTTAAAACAGAAGGTTTTACATTTGATATGGGACCAAGCTGGTACTGGATGCCGGATGTTTTCGAGCATTTTTTTAATTGCTTCGGCAAAAACACTTCCGATTATTATCATCTTAAAAGACTTGACCCATCTTACAGAATTTACTGGCAGGATGGGCTGATGGACATTCCTGCTGATTATAATTCACTCCGGCAATTATTTGAAGAAACGGAAACCGGCGCTGCAAATGCACTGGATCAATTCTTAAAAGAAGCAGCTTATAAATATGAAGTCGGGATAAAGAAACTCGTTTTTAAACCCGGGCAATCCTATACAGAATTTCTGGATTGGGATCTTATAAAAGGAATTTTTAAACTGGATGTTTTTACGTCCATTAAAAAACATATCAGCAAATATTTTAAACACCCCAAACTGCAGCAACTGCTGGAATTTCCCGTTCTGTTTTTAGGAGCATTACCAAAAGACACTCCTGCGTTGTACAGTCTCATGAATTACGCAGATATTAAACTCGGCACCTGGTATCCTGAAGGCGGTATGTACAGCATTGCAGCTGCCATGCATCAACTGGCAAAAGAATTGGGCGTACATTTTTTTTTCAATGAAACAGTACAGAAAATTGAAGTTGAAAACGGACAGGCAAAAAAAATTATTTCTAAAACTGCTGATCAAACAATAAAAGAATATGAAGCCGATATCATCATCGGTGCTGCAGATTATCATTTTATTGAAACGAAATTATTACCGGAAAAATACCGCAGTTATTCTGCAGCTTATTGGGAAAAAAGGGTGATGGCTCCTTCTTCGCTTTTATATTATGTTGGCCTGAACAAAAAATTATCAGGCATCCGGCATCATTCACTTTTTTTTGATACTTCCTTTGAACAACATGGCGCAGAAATTTATACAAAACCGGAATGGCCTGCTGATCCTTTGTTTTATGTAAGTGCAACATCGGTCACTGATGAGCATTCAGCTCCCGAACATTGCGAAAATCTTTTTTTTCTGATCCCGGTAGCTGCAGGTCTTGAAGGAGATACTGAAGAACTGCGGGAAAAATATTTTCAGCAGATTATCGGGCGTTACGAACAACATACCGGGCAGGAAATATTAAATGCAGTGATCTATAAAAAAACCTTTGCCGTTAAAGATTTCGTACATGAGTATGATAGTTTTAAAGGCAATGCCTATGGTTTGGCAAATACGCTGATGCAGACCGCTGTTTTAAAGCCATCCTGCAGAAGCAAAAAAATAAAAAACCTGTTTTATACCGGGCAACTCACTGTTCCCGGTCCGGGAGTGCCGCCCAGCCTGATCAGTGGTGAGGTTGTAGCTAAAGAAGTACTGAAATATTTTGACAGATAATTTTTAATGATGTTGAGAAATATGTATCAATTTGTCAAACAAAAAAAGTAAAAACAGAAAAGAAGTTCTATTTTGAATTCAGTTTATTTTTTATAATCATGATCAGTATTTTTCATTCAGTCAGCCAGGATTGCAGCCGCATCATTACCGAACGGTACAGTACTTCGTTCAGCAGCGCGATCAGGTTGCTGCATAAAGATATCCGCCAGCCGATTCATAATATTTATGGCTTTGTACGTTTTGCCGATGAGATCGTGGATACATTTCACGATTACAACAAAACTGAATTGCTGGCCCAGTTTAAAAATGAAACTTACGATTCGCTTAACAGGGGCATCAGCCTTAATCCTATCCTTCATAGTTTTCAGCTAAGCGTAAATAAATATAATATTCCGCTTACATTGATAGAAGCTTTTTTTAAGAGCATGGAAATGGATCTCAGCTGTACAACTTATAACAGCGACGGTTATGCAGATTATATTTATGGAAGTGCCGAAGTAGTTGGATTGATGTGTCTTTGTATTTTCTGCGAAGGCGATATGAAAATGTATGAACAGCTGAAACCTGCCGCACAGGCGCTCGGTGCTGCATTTCAGAAAGTAAATTTTCTGCGGGATGTAAAAGCAGATTATGAAAATTTAAGCCGGACTTATTTCCCGGAGGTTGATTTTTTAAATTTCACACAGCACAACAAAAGACAGATCGAAGCAGATATCGCCCTTGATTTTAAAAATGCTTATGAAGGGATACTGCAATTGCCTGCCCGGGCACGATTTGGAGTGTACGTTGCTTATAAATATTATCTATCCTTATTTAAAAAAATAAGAAAAACACAGCCGGCCAATATAATGGAAGAGCGCATACGGATACCCAGCTATGGAAAGATCTTTATTCTTGCAAAAGCCGGACTCAGACGTCAGTTAAATATATTATAAGCTTATTTTCGCGCTTCTATTTATGACAAAAGTAATCCTGGTTAATGAGGAAGATGAAGCAATAGGTTCCATGGAAAAAATGGAAGCTCATCAAAAAGCAGTCTTACACAGAGCCTTCAGTATTTTTATCTTTAACAGCAAAGGAGAAATGCTGTTGCAGCAGCGGGCACTGACTAAATATCACAGTGCCGGTTTATGGACGAACGCCTGCTGTAGTCATCCGCAACCCGGCGAAAGCACGATAGATGCTGCTTCCAGGAGATTGCAGGAAGAAATGGGTTTTAGTACAGTGATAAAAAAAGCATTTGATTTTATTTATAAAGCGCCTTTCGAAAATGGCCTGACCGAATACGAATTCGATCATGTGTTTATTGGAAACTATGAAGCGGCTATCGGGGCCAATCCTCATGAAGTAAGTGATTATTGTTATAAAACAATGAATGAAATAAAATCCTCAATGATAAGCCACCCGCAAAAATATACGGAATGGTTTAAAATTGCTTTTCCAAAAGTAGAAGAGTATCTTGTGCGGGAACACTGATTTTTATGATTAACAGGATTTGGTCTGGTAAAACCAGGATGCATTATTTCTCTCTGATCAGTGTCAATTTTTTTTACCATGGATCAAAAAAAGGCAATCATTATAGGAAGTGGTGTAGCGGGAATTGCCACAGCCATCCGGCTGGCTGTGCAGGGTTTTGACGTAAGTGTGTTTGAAAAGAATAATTGCCCCGGTGGAAAAATTGGAATCAGAGAAAAAGATGGTTACCGGTTTGATACAGGCCCTTCACTGTTTACCCAACCTCAGCATATTGCAGCACTCTTCACACTTGCAGCAGAACCCATAGAAAATTATTTCAGCTGGCAACAGCTGGATATTTCGTGCAGGTATTTTTATGAGAATGGAAAAATTGTAAATGCACATAGTGACAGGGTATTGTTTGCGGAAGAATTAAAAGAGCAATTAAATGAATCTCCGGTTGCTTTGACGAAATATCTTTCCGGTTCAGCACAGCTGTATAATAATATCGGAACCATTTTCACGGAACATTCTCTTCATAAACGCAAAACATGGATGAACAAAAGAATTTTTCCGGCTTTATCTTCTGCAAAATTCGGCTATCTTTTTAAAACACTCAATGCGCATAACCGCTCAAAGTTCCGCACGCCTGAAGCTGCACAGCTTTTTAACCGGTATGCAACATACAACGGAAGCAGTCCTTATAAAGCTCCGGGCATGCTCAGCCTCATTCCTCATCTTGAATTAAACCAGGGTACATTTTATCCCAAAAGTGGAATGGTCAGCATCATTGATGCATTGTACCGGCTTGCAAAAAAGAAAGGGGTGCAGTTTTATTTCAACACAGCTGTTCAGCATATTATTTATCATGAAGGAATTGTAAAAGGCATTGTTGTAAGAGATGTAAATATTGATGCAGACCTTGTCGTAAGTAATGCAGATATTTTCTTTACTTACCGTAACCTGATGAAAGATCCGTACACGGCAAAAAAAATACTGAAACAGGAACGCAGCAGCAGTGCATTAATTTTTTACTGGGGCATGGGCAGAAAGTTTAAAGAATTATTACTGCACAATATTTTTTTCAGTAAAGATTATAAAGAAGAATTTGATCAGTTGTTCAACCGCAAAACTTTATCAGACGATCCCACCATTTATATAAACATCACTTCCAAAATGGAAGCAGGTCATGCTCCGGAAGGAAAAGAAAACTGGTTTGTGATGCTTAATGCGCCAGCCAATACAGGACAGGATTGGGAAAGACTGAAACGGGAAGCTAAAAAAAATATCATCGAGAAACTGAACAGAATGCTGCATACAGATATTGAATCATTCATTGAAACAGAAGAAATACTCGACCCGGTTATGATAGAAGACCGGACCGGCAGTTACATGGGTTCGTTATATGGAACCAGCTCCAATTCAAAACTGGCGGCTTTTCTGCGGCATCCGAATTTTAAAGCAACCGTGAAAGGTTTGTATTTTTGCGGAGGAAGTGTTCATCCGGGCGGAGGTATTCCACTTTGCCTGAGCAGCGCAAAAATTGTAAGTGACCTCGTTGAACACGATACAAAAAAAATAACTCATTAATTTGCCGGGAAAATTTACTAAATACCAGGTTGCAACTTTCATTGCGGTACTATTCCATATCATTGGTCTGGTAGGAATTTTATACAGTAAAAGCGACTTCATTATTAATGCAACGCCTGTAAATATGATACTCATGTTTGCGTTGCTGGTATGGACGCAGGCTGAAAAAAATATTCATTTTTTTTTATTTATGCTGGTTGCAATAGTGACGGGTTTCGCAACTGAACTGATCGGCGTAAACAGTGGACTTCTGTTTGGAAAATACAGTTATGGGAAAGTATTGGGTTTTCAGGCGGGCCATGTTCCGTTGCTCATCGGTATTAACTGGTTCATTATTATTTATTGCAGCGGTATTGCAGTGCACACTGCGCTCGTCCGTGCCATCCGCCGCATTGCCGCAGAAACAGGGGCTGAACCGATGAAGGTAAAAAGATTTACTCTTGTGGTGGATGGAGCCGTGCTGGCCGTTTTCTTCGACTGGCTCATGGAACCTGTTGCAACGAAACTCGGTTACTGGCAATGGAGCAGCGAAACAGCGCCCTTATTTAATTACGGCTGCTGGTTTCTCATCAGCATATTATTGCTTACCGTTTTTCAGAGATTCAGATTCAGTAAGCACAACAAATTTGCAATACATCTGTTATTGATTCAGTTAATGTTTTTTTTATTGCTGCGTACATTTTTATGAACTGGTTCCTTTTTATATTCATTATTTTTCTTAGCTTTTTCGCCATGGAAGGCATTACCTGGTTAACCCATCGTTTTGTAATGCACGGTTTTCTTTGGTACCTCCACGAAGATCACCACAAGCCCGCCGGACATACATTTGAAAAGAACGATGCATTTTTTCTCATCTTCGCTATTCCAAGCTGGCTCTGCATTATGTTGGGGTTACAACACAAAATTTACTGGGTGGCTGCTATCGGTTTTGGCATTGCAATGTATGGATTTGCTTATTTCATTGTGCACGAAGTGATCATTCATCAACGTTTTAAATGGTTTACCCGCAGCAATAATACCTATGTGAGAACTATCCGTTGGGCGCACAAGATGCACCATAAGCACCTGGATAAACAGGATGGCGAAAGTTTTGGAATGCTGATGGTTGCAAAAAAATATTGGGCTAAGGTGAAGAAGGATAAATTGATTCAGGACAAATAATTTTTTTCCCGGCTGCAGATTTTTTTCAGCATTGTTGCGTCGCACACTTATACCGCATATCTTTATTCAGCATATTCCGGCACTAAATCATGTTCGCTCATTATGAAAAAATTTATCAGGAGATTACTTCGTACCATCCTTGTCCTGTTCATTCTGCTGAATGTGATCATCATGTTTCATGCTTATAAGTTCACGCATTTTTATGAGGCCGGTGAAATAACCATTAAACCGGATTCACTTAAATCAGGTTGGGATAAAACCAAAGAAGCGTTATTCGGAATTAATTTCGCGAAGAAAAAAAACGATGTGATCACCGATACAAATTATCACACCGTTATACTCACTACAAAAGATAACCTGAAACTGGAAGGCTGGTATATACCAGTAACGAATGCCAAAGGAACTGTTGCTTTATTTCATGGCCACGCCGGTAACAAAAGCGGAGTAATATCAGAAGCAAATGAATTCAGGAAAATGGGCTATAACACTTTCCTGCTCGATTTTCGGGCACATGGCGGCAGCGAAGGAAATACCTGCACTGTCGGCAATAATGAATCAGAAGATGTAAAACTTGCTTATGATTTTATACAGTCAAAAGCTGAGAAGAATATAATCTTATGGGGCATATCAATGGGTGCTGCAACCATAACCAAGGCACTCAATGATTATGATCTGAAACCTTCAAAAATAATTCTCGAAATGCCCTTTGGGTCTATATTTCAGGCGGTGAAGGGAAGGATACGGACCATGCATTTACCGGAACAGCCTTTCTCAACACTACTCACTTTCTGGGGCGGTATTGAGCATGGTTTCTGGGCATTCAGTAATAAGCCGGCTATGTATGCAAAAAAAATAAGTTGTCCGGCTTTATTACAATGGGGACAAAAAGATCCCCGCGTAACCAAAGAAGAAATTGATGAAGTCTATGCAAATCTTCCTGCTCAAAAAAAACTGGTGATCTATGAATCAGCAATGCACGAATCACTTTGTAAAAAAGAAAATCAAAAATGGGTCACAGAAGTTGGATCTTTCCTGAATGATAAATGACCCTGTCTTATTTTTGTTCAAATATTATTATAGTGCCTTCTCCAAAAAATATATCCATACTCGATTATAGTTATCAGCTTCCCGAAGAAAAAATTGCAAAGTATCCGCTCGAAGAAAGAGATGCGTCAAAATTGCTGATCTATAAAAACGGGATTATTACAGAAGATATTTATAAAAATATTGCTGATCATCTTCCGGCTGAAAGCCTGCTCATTTTTAATAATACCAAAGTAATAAAAGCAAGAATACGTTTTCAAAAACCCACTGGCGGACAGGTCGAAATTTTTTGTCTTGAGCCGAACGAAGCCGTGAACGAATACCAGGTTGTAATGAATAAAACCGGTAACGTAAAATGGAAATGCATGATTGGCGGTGCCGGTAAATGGAAATCGGGATCGCTTGAAAAAGAATTGAATGTAAATAATACAGCAATCAACCTGCAGGTGAACCTGGTTGAAAAATTATCCGATGCATATATTGTCGAATTTTCATGGCAGCCTGCATATTTCAGCTTTGCAGAAGTGATTGAAGCGGCCGGAGATATTCCTTTGCCGCCGTACATTAAAAGAACCACAGAACTTTCAGATGCTGATCGTTATCAAACCATTTATGCAAAAGATGAAGGCTCTGTTGCAGCACCAACTGCCGGCCTGCATTTTACAGAAAACATTTTACAGAAACTGGCAATAAAAAATATCAATACAAATTTCGTCACACTTCATGTAGGGGCAGGTACTTTTAAACCCGTTAAGGCTGTAGTAATGGAACAACATGAAATGCATGCAGAATGGATAGAGGTTCACGAAGCTACTATCAGAAATATTTTGATGAGCCTTGAAAAAAATATTATTGCTGTAGGAACTACCAGCCTCCGCACTTTGGAAAGCCTTTACTGGATGGGGGTAAAAGCATACCTGTCTCCCTATTCAGAAAAAATAGCCATCGGCCAATGGGAAGTTTATGATGTACTGGAAAAAGAAAATGTTCCTGCGGCTATTGCGTTGCAGGCATTGTTGCAATGGCTTAAGCAAAAAAATACCGATCGTTTATTTACACAAACACAGATATTGATTGCGCCGGGATATCAATTTAAAATTGTAAAAGCGATCATTACCAATTTTCACCAACCTCAATCAACACTGCTGCTTTTAGTAGCCGCTGCTACTGGCAATGACTGGAAGAAAATTTATGATTATGCTTTGGAAAAAGATTTCAGGTTTTTAAGCTATGGAGACGGGAGCTTGCTCTTTTTGAACCAAGACAATCTAAGGAATTGGATAATTGATAGTTGATAATTGATAGCGGTTTGGGCGTTAGTATTTTTTAATATTGACAATGCCTTCAGATTGAACATTATCAATTTTCAATTTTTAATTATCAATTATTGTTGAATAGTCACTTTTGTTCCCACCTGAATATAACTGTAGAGGTCTTTCATTTCGGTGTATTTTACGGAGATGCAGCCATCGGTCCAGTTGTAGAAATTATCCACAGTCCATTCTTCGGAAGGTCTTGTGGCGTGAATGGCAATACCATCACCGATTTTAGCATTTTTGCTGAGCAATCCTTTTTCTTTGCGGCTGTTAAAGCGGCGATAGCTTTCTTCGTTGGGGTAATTCAATAAAAGTTCAGGGCCCCACTGGTTGTGTATTTTTTTTAAAACAACCTTAAACTCGCCATCTGGCGTACGCTTGTCACCTTCTTTTTGTTTGTCACTAAGATCTTTGCTTCCAAAAACTACGGGATAAGTTGCATACCATCCTTCTTCATCATATACTTTTAACTCATAATCGCTTTTATCAATAATGATATAATATGGATTTTGTGAAGACTCTTTTTTAGGAACAACAATTGTTTTGATTTTTGTAGTTGCTTTCGGAAGCTTTTTTTTCTTTCCACTCCCTGTGGTAAAAGAAACAAAAGCAATAGAGGATAAAAAGATTAATAAATAAGTGATCCGAAAGCTTTTCATTGTTGATTTTATTTGGCTGCTCAATATTCAAACGTCGTGCCACTCAAAATTATTTTATTTGGTGGATAAAACAAACACCTGTTTTAACACAATGTTAGTATTGCTGCCAAAAATACTTCTCCCATTTTTCTATTATGGGAGAAGTACGATGAATTATTACCAGTTGCTGAACCGGAGTCCTACTGTATAAGGCCTGAAGTCAAGACTGTTATTGAATATTGATTTCGGACTGTAAGAGCCATAAAGTTTTACGGGGCCCAGACCCAGTTCGGCCACATACGACAGTTTGAATTTCTCCATGTCATAATCGCCCCTGTTTTTATCCTTGCCGCGTTCACTGCTTTTTTGTTTGTTCCGCTGACTGTAAAGATAGCCCGCACTTACACCTACTCCCAGGCTGATGGCTTTATCACTGTTAACCGGGTTGCTGGTGAAATGCAGCATCAGCGGAACGGTAATATAATCTGCGGCAAGCTTATCTTTTGAAAACGCAATTGAATCCCTTAAAACAAAAGAGCCTGTATTGGCATTGTAGGGCGGATAAGGATTCGTGCCATTTTCTTTAAAACTGAGATTGGATTTGAAACGGTAATTGTTTAGCTCAAGCCCAAGTCCATATTGTAGATGTACATATTGTTTTGCAAGATTGATGCGTTGCATGAAGAACCATAAGTTTACATCAATGCTTTTACCGGTACGCAATTTAAAATCATTGGCGCCGATAGCAGGCTGACCGGGCTTGCTGGAAAAATAAGAAGCGGGGACTGTACTGTAATTTGTCTTATCATTATAATTGGCAAAACCCAGATCAAAAATAAACCAGTTGGTAGTTACATTGGATGCTTTGTTTTTTCTGTGACGACCGAGCTGTATGGATTTATCCCAGCCATCATTACTACCGGCTCCTTTCTTTTTCACAATGGTTATGTTTCCGATATGGATCGTATCAACTTTAGAAGGGTTTTGTGCGGACACTGTGGAGCAAATAAATGCTATGGCTAAAAGTAAACTTAGCTGTTTCATAAAAATGTTTTTAAAAATGATTGATTATTTTATCGCTACATCAAAGCCGGCAATCTTTACCGAGCTGCCTGAAGCGCTGTTGGTATTTTTTTCAAACACCCGTTTTACTTTGCGGAACAAGCCCCTGAGTTTTGATTTTTTGCCATCCGGCTCATCATCAGGTTCTGCTGTTCCGCTTTCTGCGGGATTGAAGCTGGCGGCAATTATATTGTTTGTTTTGCCGGCATCTTCAATTTGTTTGTTTGATACAGCATCCCTTTTATCCGGAATAGCCTGGTTGCTGTGTTCTATAGGTGTTACGGCGATGGAGTTTAATATGTTACGCTCAGACCTGTTAATATTTTGTAAAGGCGTTGGAAGATTATTTGTCGGCTTCTTATCTGTATTATCCTGTACTGCTATTGCATCTTTTTTCTGATCAGGAACAGACTGAATATTATCCATTGCTTTTTTGATTGGCAATGATTGTAGATTTTTTTCAGTGTTGTTATTATTTACCAGAATTTGTTTTGGTTCAACAGGGCTAACAATATCCTGGGTAATTTTTTGATCAGCAATTGAATTGTCAGATTGTTTGGGTGAAGGCATTACCGGACTTACTTTCTTCTCTTCTCCCGGTTGATTCTTCACAACATCTTCGCCTGCAGATTTTTTATGCTGCAATAAAGCAATGGTGCCCCAAGTGCCAAAGCCGATCAGGATTGCGGCAGCAGCAATTTTCCACCAGCGCATGCTGATTACCTTTGAAGGTTCTTTCCTGTACAATAAATGTTTATCGGTAAAATTAACCGCTGTATCGGGCTCCAGTTTTATCTGTTGTAGTAAAGCCCACTCTGCAGCCGCTGTTGCATCGGTGCCGATCAGTAATTCAATTTGTTTTTTATGATCAACTTCGAGTTCGTTATCCAGGTGCAGTAATAATTTTTGCTGAAGTACTGCATCAGGTTTCAGCAGCGCCTCTTTTTCCTCAAATGTAATCAGCGAAGGATTCAGTACCGTCTGCTGAAGCATCAGCAATTCTTCCTGCAGGTCCGGATGCTGTTCCGTAAATAATTCAACGGCTATCCTGTCTGAAGCAGATAATTCATTATCTACATACAGCAGAAAAAATTCTTCGTAATTATTTCGGTTGATATTCATTTGAACTTCTAAATCTTTAAACTTTTTGAACTTTAAATAACATTCTCCGGCCTTACAATATATTCTCTCAATGCAAGTCTGGCCCGGTGGAGATAAACTTTTACCTGGCTTTCATTCAGATTGGTGATCTGTCCTATTTCTTCATAACTGTATCCTTCATAATCCTTGAGCATGACCAGACTGCGCTGTAAATCATTTAATTTACCAAGTGCTTCCTCAAGTATCCGTTTTGAATTGCTTCTTTGTTTTTCAGCACCTTTGCTTACTTCATTGAATTCTTCCCGCAGCACAATACGCTTGTTCTTACGGATATGATCGATCATCTGGTGATAAGCTACTGTAAACAGGTAACTCTTACAACGTTCATTGTCTACCTGGTCACGGTTGACCCATAATTTTTCAAAAGCCCCCTGCACCACATCCTTTGCGTCTTCTTCATGGCGCAGGTTTTTCAGGATAAAGCGGTACACATTATCCGAATACAGGTTTACACATTGATTATAGTCTCTTTCCGTCATACAGTTTTGGCTGTGTTGGTAATTACAACCGGGTTAATTAAACGTAATACGAAGATGCTTCAGAAAAAGTTACAGGCAAAATGAAAAAAAATGAATGATGAATAAAGCATTTGCCCGAAGCTGCCTTTCCCGGGCGAAAATATACCGAAGAGCATCAATATGGCGCTCCTACGGACCAAGAATGATGTTCTTTCAAAATCGATCCCAAAATCGGCAATGTATTTCATCAGCAAATCACCAAATCATCAAATCAACTTACATTTGCAACCTGTAAACC